>JBMNSQ010000001.1:0-45637 GCA_050945275.1 bacterium
TAAGAGCCAGCTTCCACAGCCTCTGTAACCACTGATCCACTTGGGGTAATATCTGCCAAAGCTGCCTTGTACTCCAAAGGATCAAACACATCCTCCCAGCCGTCTAATTGATCCAAAAACATACCTGAAAGCGGTGTGTACACAGTCACACTCGCCTGATCCATTAATTCTCTAGCCTCAGCCTCGATTTGCCGCCAAGCACCACCTGTCGCTTCTTCATTAGCTAACTGCTCCTTTTGTGCTAACAAATCACTTCTTTGCTTTAATAACTGTTGTAACCTAGAGTTTAACTGCCCAGTTCGCCTCGTTTCCAGCCTGGCTAAATCATCCTTTAGCTCGGCTAACAATTGCGTTATTTTGTCACCTACCTGGGATAATTCCTGCTCCACTTGCTTTTTTTGAAATGCAAGCTGGCTTTCCCATAGCGTTTTTTCACTTTTCGCCTTTTCCAGAAAAAGTTGAGCCTGTTCTAGCAAATCCGCCGTTAATATTTCTCCAATAGGAGTGTTAGCTGGTAAACGTTCGCTGACCGCTACTTTGGGGTGCCAAATGCCCGCACTTGGAGCAACAAGGATTTGTTCCCGACGCAAGAGTAACGCCTCTCCAAATACAGTCAACGTTACTGCTCCCTCTTTTGCAGCTACCTTTCGTGTAGCTTTAGTAAGTAACAATCTACCGGTTAAATTAATAGCGTTTAAAGCAACAACCAAACCGAATACTAATAAAAATGCTGAGACAGACAAAGGTAAGCGTGTTTTTTTCTTGGTAACAGTCATAAAAAAGGCCACCTCTTTTCATACAGGTCGCCTTCTAGGTTCTACCCTTTTCCATTAATTACCTGCTGCCAATTACAGTGAAATAGTAGCCATAAGGCTCCCTGCACGACCTTGTTCGCCACGGTAAGAGAAAAAATCCTGCCGATTACAGTAAGTACATATTCTGGCCACGTCAATATGATCTGTTCTTACCCCGGCTCCTAGCAATAAACGCTGATTGAGCTCCCATAAACTAAGCATAACATGTCCGGGACGGGAAGGCGAAATTACATCGGCCCACCAAGAAATATTATTCTTAAGGGGAAGCAAGACGTTATCGTCTACTTCGTAACAACATGGTCCGATGGAAGGGCCGATAGCCACTAGCACATCCTCAGGCCGGGAGTTAAAATTATGTTGGAGCGATTGCAAAGTCCCTACTGCAATCCCTCTGACCGAACCGCGCCAGCCCGCATGGGCGGCACCTATTGCCCCATTTACGGGATCAAAAAACAAAAGAGGTACACAATCCGCTGTGTACACTGAAAGAGCGACGTTGGCACCGGTTACTAGCGCATCGGTGGCTGGCAAACCGTCTTCCCATGAAAACGCTCCTCGTCCAGCGTCAGCTTCTGTCACCAACGCAACCTTGGCCCCATGAGTTTGCTGGCCGGCCACTAAATTATCCAAACTTATGCCCAGCGAAACCAGAAATACTTGTCGCATCTGCTGGATCGCTATTGAATCACCCTTTTTGTAACCAAGATTAAATTCATCCGTAACTTCACCGTAAAGAGTACCATGACGGGTACTAAACCCGTGTTTGATCAAACCGGTAGCACTCAGCAGATCAGATGTTAAGTAGGCCATTCCGTTTAAATTATGCCAAGTAAAACCCATGAAGTGCACCCTTTCTACCTGTCCTTAGTTTATTATAACAATAAAAGCCCCGGCTTGCTTAAACAAACTCAAGGCTTTTGCTTTATTTGAGAAATGCTTTATCTAAGTGGCGGAGAAGATGAGGGCCGATGCTCCACTAAAATCACGTCCTGACCGATACGCTTGATTTTATCCCACCCTATCACTATATCATCGCTTCGGCTAAATAGGCTAAGCATACCCCGAGGTCCGGGCACAACGATTGCTCGGAGTTTGCCGTTTTCCATGTCAATATCCACATCAATAATAGTACCCAGTTTACGACCGTCACTAATGTTAACAACTTCGCGAGCACGAAGCTCTGAAGCACGGACTAAAATAGCCCTCACCTCCCCGCAGCACATTATATGCGAGGAGAACGTATTCTAATCCTTAAACTTTCGGTTCAAGCCGAGGAACTATTACAGCTTCGTAAGGAATGAGGTTGGTATGATTATAGGCTTCCACTACATTCGGTCCACGCCGTACATAATAATAGCCTGAGACTAAAACAAGGCTAAGCAGCACTAAAACCAACAGTTGTCGCATACATTTCGCCTCCCTATGACAAGCTTAAATGACGCCTTAAGCGTTCAAGTGCCGCCTTTTCCAGCCGTGATACCTGTGCTTGCGATATACCAATTTCCTCGGCTACTTCCATTTGGGTTTTACCGTGAAAAAAACGAAGGTTTAAAATGTGGCGCTCGCGTCCACCCAGCCTGTGCATTGCTTCTCGGACCGCTAATTCTTCCACCCAGTTGCTGTCTTGTTCTTTATCATCTTTTACCTGATCCATAACGAAAATAGGGTCGCCGCCATCATGATACACCGGCTCAAACAAAGACAACGGCTCCTGAATAGCATCCATGGCAAACACTACTTCTTCTCGAGGAAGCTTAAGTTCGGCAGCAATCTCACTAACAGACGGTTCCCGACTGTGTCTTGTTACTAGTGCATCACGCGCCTGTAGAGCCTTATATGCCATGTCACGGAGTGACCGGCTTACCCGGATGGGATTGTTATCCCTCAGATAACGACGAATTTCACCCACAATCATTGGAACCGCATAGGTAGAAAACTTTACGTTTTGCCCCAGGTCAAAGTTATCAATGGCTTTCATTAAACCGATACAACCGACCTGGAACAAATCATCTACGTTTTCTCCACGGTTGTTAAACCGTTGAATTACACTCAGAACCAAGCGCAGATTTCCGTTTACCAACTTTTCTCGGGCTAATTCATCTCCTGCCATTAAAGCACGAAATAGCTCACGCATTTTAGCATTAGAAAGCACCGGAAGCTTGGCTGTATTCACTCCACATATTTCAACTTTATTTACAAGCATAAAACCCCTCCCGGAAGGCAACCTAATTCCAGTATTGCCACCGGTGAGAGGTTTTATGCTCAAATCATTCCATACGCTTGATTTCACGACGAAGGCGTTTCAAGATGCGCTTTTCTAGACGTGATATGTAGGATTGTGAAATTCCTAGTAAATCGGCTACTTCCTTTTGCGTTTTTTCCGGTTCATTACGCAAACCGAATCGAAGTTCCATGATAAGTTTTTCTCGCGGAGAAAGCTTCTGGAGTGCTTGGTGCAATAACTTTCTTTCCACATCTTCCTCTACCGGACGGGAAATTAGATCACTTTCCGTCCCCAAAACATCAGATAGTAACAGTTCGTTCCCGTCCCAATCGATGTTCAATGGCTCATCAAAAGAAACCTCGGAACGCAATTTATTGTTTCGCCGTAAAAACATTAATATTTCATTTTCAACACAACGAGACGCATAAGTGGCCAATTTAATCTTCTTAGCCGGATTAAAAGTATTAACAGCTTTAATAAGTCCTATGCTACCAATGGAAACCAAATCTTCAATGCCCACGCCGGTATTTTCAAATTTACGAGCGATATAAACAACCAGGCGCAGATTATGTTCAATGAGTACGCTCCTTACCGCCTTGTCTCCCCGCTCCAGCCGAGCCAGTAAATATCCTTCCTCAGCTGTACTAAGCGGCGGCGGTAAAGCTTCGCTAGAGCCTACATACCAAACGGCCCAACGACCTAAACCAATAAGCCCTAGTAAACGTACTACTAATAGGCGCATAGCTAACCGGCAGGTAGGGATTTTCATGCCAAATCTCTCCTTCACTTACGCCTCATCTAAATACGGCATTAAAACTTCGGGACTTACTAATGCCTGCCACGTCCCTTCGGATGAGAGGCGTCCCGGAGCTAACCCCACAACCGCCCGTGGAACATTAATGTTTTTCCTCTGATATTTTACTTGTACCCGATCAGGACGAAACCCTAACAGTAATGAATTCTCCTGACCTAAAGAATCAAAAGGAATAACCCGAAATCGCTGGGCATTACAATCTGCAGCCAAAGCCTGGCCCAATTGTTCCAAATCTAGCTCACCCCTTCTACCTCCTTCCACTAAGCCAATTATTGTCTCCGGTACAAGTCCGCTTAAGGCCTCCGCCTCCACTACAACCACCGGTGCTCCCGTTAAGGGGTCTACTAACAGATTGCCGCTATCCAAGATCCCAGAAATCTTTCTCTCTTGTCCGTTCCACCGAACAATCAACGTCGCTGTCAGTTCCTCTTGCCAACGGCGGCGCTTTAGGTATAACCAGGCTAGGCGAGCTATAGGGATGACCACAACTGAGCCAGCCAACGGCATCCACCAAGATATCCTGGGCCAAGGTCCAGCTATAGTAGGTAACACAAAGTCTTGGCCAAGATAATATATGGCTAGCGCCGCTCCTCCTAAAGTAAAAGACACCAAGTAAAAATAGCCAGTAGCACGCAGAAAACGAACCGGTGAGACCGGTGCAAAAGTAGCTACCAAAATTAAGACAGAAACCACTACCTTAGCAGGCCAATAAGCGAAGTTGCTCAAGGGATAAAAGACCAAATAAACTGTATATGCTGTCCCCAACATAGCTCCCAAAGCAACCCTATAAAAACGGGCTGGAACTTGAGCCAACCAAGAAGTGAGCAGCAAAATAACCAGGTTCATGGCTACATTAATCACGGTGATAACATCTAGGTAGACGTACCGCATCTGCCTCACCCCCTGGCAAACATGCCCACTTCTACCTTATCATGTCTATGTTTGATATCCAGAAAATAGCACAGCAACATTATACCGGGTCTTCATCCCAAAAAATGTCGCTTCGCGCCCATTAAGGCTAGTAAGAAAAATAACCCCTGCACCAAGATTAATTAGTGCAGGGGTTAATTGATATTAGTTCATCTGCGCCGCAAAAAAGGAGGAATGTCTAACTCATCGCTGGCAAACGGCTTTAATTCCAAGTTGCGGAATAACTTATCGCCTTCCTTGTCCCCTATACTAGGACGGGCTTCAAAGCCGGTGGCAATAACTGTTACTTTAACTTCATCCTCCATGGACTCATCAATAACAGCGCCAAAGATAATATTGGCTTCCGGATCAGCCGCCTCGGCAATAATAGCTGCCGCTTCGTTAACTTCAAACAAACCTAGATCAGATCCTCCGGTTATATTGAGCAAGACACCCTTTGCTCCGTCGATGGAAGTCTCTAACAAAGGGCTGGCGATAGCCATCCTAGCTGCTTCTACCGCCCGACTGTCCCCGTTTGCTCGGCCAATACCCATAAGGGCGGAACCGGTGTCAGACATTATCGTTTTAACATCGGCGAAATCTAAATTAATAAGACCAGGTACAGCAATAAGGTCAGAAATACCTTGAACACCCTGCCTGAGTACATCGTCAGCGATACGAAAAGCGTCCAAAATCGAGGTCCTCTTCTCCACTACCTGCAACAGGCGATCGTTAGGTATTATGATTAGAGTATCAACTTTCTCTTTCAGTTCACTGGTGCCTTTCTCAGCCTGTCCCATGCGGCGTCGCCCTTCGAAAGCAAAAGGCTTGGTCACTACACCAACAGTAAGAGCTCCCATCTCTTTGGCCACTTCAGCCACGGTGGGACTCGCTCCAGTACCTGTTCCTCCCCCCATACCCGCTGTGACAAAAACCATATCCGCTCCCTTTAAGGATTCTTGAAGTGCTTCACGACTTTCTTCTGCTGCCTTCTTGCCAATATCCGGGTTGGCACCGGCCCCTAAGCCTCGTGTGATCTTTTCTCCAATTTGAATTTTTCGATTGGCCTGAGATAACAAAAGCTGTTGGGCATCAGTATTAACGGCAATAAACTCTACCCCTTTTAGGCCCGAGGCAATCATCCGGTTAACAGCATTATTCCCCCCGCCGCCTACACCAACAACTTTTATATCGGCAAAACGATCCATATCGATGTCGAACTCTAGCATTTGATGGCGCCCTCCTCGCTCTCATGAAAAGCCCAATTCATAAGACTATCATTCAACAGCGAGTTATAATTTCCCTTTTTTTTGTATAAATTTTTCTGCACCGCTTTGGTCCCTAAGATGGCTAGTACCAACTACTCATCTATGGGCCGAACGGGCTTACTTAAGAGACTAAGAGATCTACTCTTTAACCGCCTGTTGTAATAATTCTATCCGCTTCAAAGTACTAGGGTGTGTATACGCAAACCATTCAATAAACGGTGGCGGCACTATATCAGAACGATTTCCCCGGGCCAGGTTCAATTGCAGAGCTACAGCACCTTCCGCATTCCCCACCAAGGCTACTGACTCTTTGTCGGCTGCTCGTTCCATATAGCGCGATATCCCGTTTTGAATTGGGCTAGTTACAAAGGATGTAAGTAATAAAAATAGCAGGGTAACGGCCCAAACCCTTAGGGGGTAATGGCCCAGCTGCCAGCGAGAAAAAGAGGATGTAAGTACCAGGGCTATGAGGTAGAACTGGGCAAAAGTCGCCACAATACCCCAAAATACGCCCGTTCGAATATGTCCCAGCTTCCAGTGAGCGATTTCGTGAGCCACTACCGCTTCCACTTCGTTCAAGGGATAATTCTCCAACAGCGTATCATAAAGGACGATTCTTTTGGTACGGCCAATACCGGCGAAATACGCATTAGCCTTACTGGTACGCCTGCTAGCGTCCATCACCAGTACTTGTTGTACCGGGACATCTGCCTTCTGGGCTAGATTTTTCACCATGGCTACAACTTGTGGCTCTGTGGCTGGTTCAAAGCGGTTATATAGCGGTGCCACAAACGATGGCCATAAAAAAGTTTGCACTATTAACCACCCAGCCATAAACAAACCCGCCGGAAGCCACCAGGAAGTAGGCCATTTACGCAAAGCCAGAAAGAACAAGGCAGCACCTACAACTGAAAAGACCAAATCCATAGCTGCTCCCTTGATGTAATCAGCCCACCAGCTGGCCATAGTCTGGCTAGAGAAACCCCAGCGGTGTTCTAACACATAACTACTGTAGAAGCTGATCGGTAAATTGACTAACCGCAAACCAACCCATAGAACAAGAAAAAACAACAACACCCCTAGAAACCGTCTACCTTGAACAGCACTCAGCACCCACTTTTCCAGTAGATTACCTCCTCGTCCGAGTGCTACGGTTGCTAGTAACATTATTTGCAAGGCGAAGCGAAGCACAAACAACACTTGTTTTTGCTGTCTGTATTTATGCCCGGCCAGTATTTCCTCACGGGAGAAATGCTGAAGAGCAGCCGGTGTGACATTTGCTGGGGCCAATGAAAAATACAGATAAAGAGCAAGAAGGCTAGCTGTAAGAAGAAGCAACAACCCACCTATGGTTTTTCCTTTCATCGGAATACCTCTCCTTGAGCTATTTTCTAGGCAACAAAGCTAGATCAATTCCTGTGGGCTTAGCCGCTGCCTGGTTTTCTTCGGAGATAGCATCGTACACTTCCCGCCGATAGACGGCTATCGACTTTGGTGCTGTAATTCCGAGCGATAGCTGACCGTCCTTCCATCCTAACACCTTAACTTCAATATCGGCCCCAATCATAATACTCTGGCCGAGCCGACGGCTTAAAATAAGCACCTAGCGGCCCTCCTCTCGCTGGCAACTATCGCTCAAGTGCCCAAATAGCGGTTCACGGATAGAGAAAACGCTTTCTTCTAAAATTAACTGGCATCCTAATCTTAGTTCGTTGTTAATTACTACCGGAGCCAACAGGTTAGCGGTTATATCTTCTGTCTTCCCTTCTGCCGGTATGCGAACTATTACATGCACCGATACCTCTTTTTGATGCTTAACTTGCAACAACTCTCGCTCGGCCACCGGCAGACGAATTTCATAGTGGGGATAAAAAGTAAACGGATCGGCAACAAGAAACGCCACTTCCGGTCTATCAGCAGACTGCAACCAAGCAAAACAGTCGTTTTCCGGCACCGGGACTAAAAAAAATTGTCTTAGCTTAGAAAAACCGGGAATCCCTCTTGGAAAAGTGATAATTTGATTCGGTGCCACATCCAGAGCTCCGAAACGAGTAGTCTGGTACTGCAACTTTGCTCGCCCCTATCAGTCTATGCTTTGTTACACTAAAACATCCAGCCGCCGCCAAGTAATGTCAATAGCAGCCCTCTGGCGTATATAAGCACTGGCAAATCCTGGTTTGTAAGTCCTAGGATCAGGAGTCTCGCCTAAACGTAAGGCCACCTCTCCCTTACGATAATTTATGTGCACTTCCCCTAAGTCAGCTTGTACAGACACCGGATGTATCGGGGCATTAAATATATCCAGTGGCGGCGAGGGTAGACCTTCGGCGGCTATATCCTCCACTGTATTTCCTGGCTCCCAGAAGGTTGCCAGCCGATCTCCCTCAACAGCAACTCGCTGAATGCCATCAAAAACTTCGCGTTGGCTTTGGTTTCTAAGCCGCCGGTTTAGCTCTTCCGGACCTGCTTGTCCTAGCTCTGCCCAGCCCAATCGAGAATCAATTGCTATTTTCGGGTACTTGGTTTTCATTGAAAACATTGCTGGCTTCTTCTCCAGAGAAAAAGAAGCCAGCCGCGTGCGCACCGGCGCCCGGGCTAGCTTGGTCTCCAAGCCTACTAAGGCCGGTTTGGTATGAATGTTTAGTTCTAAACGCTGCATTTTTGTAATCCTCCTGACAGGTCTACCGTAGGAAGTCCACCAATGTAGGCTGCATTATACGAGCTCCGGTCGCCAGGGCTGCCCTATAGACTGCCTCCTGAGTTTTAAGATAAATCATTGCTTCAGCAGCGTCCAAATCCTCTGTTTTAGACAATAGAGCAGTAAAGTTTATGTCAGCGGAACCTAACCTGGACTCAGTCATCTCAAGCCGGTTTACCTTGGCACCCACTTCCGATCTTTGGGCTACTAAATGATCCAACGCCTGCTGAAGCTTACCGATAGTAGAGCTAGAAATATCATCTGTATTACCTTCCCGTAGGTTATGCGATAATTCAATTAAGCTATTAAATATGTCGTCGCTAAAAGCTTGCTTACCAGTTACGTTATAAGTAAACTCTATCCCCGCACCAATTTCGGTGGCACGGGCTGTATCGTTACCGTTATACTGCACGTAAGAAGGTTTGCCATCTTCACGTATTAACTCAAATGGAACATATGTTTCACCGGCAGCGGCTTTAGTTTTAGTGCCGCCAAATAGATATTGCCCTGCTTGTGATGAGTTAGCGATCTGAACCATGTGTTCCAGTAGCTGATCAATTTCGTCAGCAATAGCGTCCAGTGCTGCTTTAGGGTTGGTACCATTAGCCCCGGCAATAGCCAAATCACTGACACGCTGAATTATATCGCTAGCATGAAGTAAAGCATCTTCCGTGCTGCCTAGCCACGACAAGGCATGATCTACATTAGTGGAGTAAGTGGCAATATCGTCTAGGTCAGCACGCAGGCGCAATGAATGGACAATCCCGACTGGGTCATCGGAGGGGCGGCTGATACGCTTACCAACGGCTAGCTGATGTTGATATTTGGCCAATTGACGCAGATTATAGTTTAAGTCGCGCTTAAAAGTAGTGTTTATCATTCCCTGGGTAACTCGCATCAGTCATTACCTCCCAACCAAGCCAGTGCGGCTGATCAAAACTTCTAGCATCTCATCTACAGCAGTGATTAGTCGAGCGGACGCATTATACGCCTGCTGGAAACGGATCATGTTCACCATTTCCTCATCCAAGGACACGCCGGATACAGCCTGACGGCGATTGTCGATTTCCGAGGCCAAAATTTCTTGGTTTTCCACCATCCGCTGGGCCTCTTGCCCTTGAACCCCCAGTTCAGCTACCAAAGCACTATAGTAATCGCCAAAGGTAGCGATTCCATTCAGCGCCGCTTGATGCCGCAACTGAGCGATTAAAAGTGCATTGGAGCCATCTCCGGGCGCGCCATCCGCGGACGCAGCCGCAATCTTGCTTAGTCCATCACTGCCCGCTAGATCAGGATTTATCTGTATGCTGCCTGCTCCCGATCCTACAAAGAATTCTAGATCCGTGTCTCCCTCTAACCCAACTCCTTGTTTATGTAGATCGTTTACTTTTTCTATGATGCTCTTAGCCAATGTATCCAGCCGCTCTTCATAGTTTTGAATAAGGCCCGGATTAGTAGCATCTTCTCGCACAGCCTCCAGCAGTCCTTCCAGTTCCCCGTAGGGCTGGCTGCCGAAGCGATACTCAGCTCCATCTGGCCACGTAACTTTGCCACTGGCCGCATCAGCTGACAGTTCATTTATTTTTTGCCCTGATAGTAACGTGTGATCGCGTACCACAATACTTACCGCTCCAAACCCGTCCTCTTCCACTTGTATTGGTACGACCCGAGCCAATTGATCAAGTAGCAGGTCCCGGCGATCACGTAAGTCATTAGCCGCCATATTTCCTGACTCAGCCTTAACGATCTGAGCATTTAAGTCACGGATCTGACGGGTTAAAGAGTTTATTTCGTTAACTCGTACCACGATAGAGCTACAAGTATCGGCCTTTAAGTCGTTGATTTGACTAGCCAAATGCCGAAAAGCGTCGGCTAAAGCCATACCTTCTTGGCGCAACGCCGACCGTGCCCCTTCCGTATCCGGATTTCGGGCCACGTTTTGCCAGCCATCAAAAAAGCGGCTCAATAATTTACTGAGTCCTTGATCGCTGGGCTCATTAAAAATAGCTTCTAACTTCTCTACCGTATTTTGCCGTACTTCCCAACGCCCCAGGGACTGGACTTCGTTCCGATATTGATAATCCAAGAAGTCTTCCCGTATACGTCGTATACCTTGTGCCTGTACACCAGTACCCCGCTGCCCAACCCCCATGCCAGGATAAGAGAAGGGCGACGTGGTTGATAGTATCACCTCTTGGCGCGAATAGCCCTTGGTGCTAGAATTAGCTACATTATGCCCTGTAGTCTCTAAGGCTCGCTGTTGGGCCATAACCCCCCGACGTCCGATTTCAATACCAAAAAAAGTCCCCACTTATATTATCCTCCTTACACCCGCCGATCTACTAAAGCAGATCTCACACTGTCCTTACTTAGTGTACAGTGAATCAAGTCTAAAGCCCCTTTAATAACGCTCTGACACCGATCATTTCGCTCTTTTAGTTCAGCTAAGACAACTGCAAGCTTATCTCCTACCTGCTTAAAGCGAGCCGCTACCTCTTTATCGGTACGGTCAATGATAACGTCCAAAGTTAGTTGATCTACGGCTATGTCCCAAGTCGCCGCTAATTTGCTTTGGCTAGCAAAACGTCGCTTTTCTAGTTCAGCTATATTTAATATCAGTGCTTGTTCAGCGCTTATAATTTCATCGAGCGCCTGTACTTCGGCTAAGGAAAGAACCCTTTCTTTGCGCTTAGCGAGCTCATTCAAAGCGTAATAAACCTGTAGCTGCTCTTCCAACAACCGGACTTGCTCTAGAGCCTGATCAAAAGACATACTTACACCTCCCGGCTAAATTCCCGCACCTTCGTAAGCAATGAACGGGCCACATTAGCCGAGTCAACCCTGTATCGACCTTCTTTTATGGCAGCGGTAAGTTTGCCTATCTTCTCCTCACGAACATAACTGCTTTTGGCCACGATCGCCAAAGCCTGCTTCAAGTCGCGAGCACGAGGGGACAATACAACCTGGTCTTGGCCAACCGCTTCCGTTTTGACTCTAGCATTATCTTTGTTTTCGTTCGAAGTCACTTTTTGTCCACTGTAAGCCCTTAAAACATTATGCAATCCGGAAGAATAAATAGTCACCCTTCAGCCCCCCAACACTAAAAGATATCTGGCCTTTCTTTTCTTATCGGCATCTACACAAAATAATGTACCTCATACTTATAAAAGGTGCCACAGCACCTTATCGTCCCTTCCCTTTTTTTTGCAGCAAGTCGGCAATGTGCATCCTATCCCCTCTTCGCATGCCGCTGCTCCCAATAGTGGGCGGCATCGCCTTTTTGGCCAATCCTTGTGTTAATTCTCTAGCACAGTCACTACAAATGCGACCTTTATCCACCTGTCTGCCACAAATTTCACACCGCAAAAGCCCTTCTGCCTTCAAGGTAACCAACCTACCCCGGCGAATAAATTCTAGAATCGTCTCTTTCGGAATGTTGGTTCCTCCAGCCACCATCTCTAAGTTAGCCCCCGGGTGTTCTCGTAGATACTTATCCACTTGCTGGAATAAGGCTTCTTCTTCCCGGTAACAACTTGGGCATTGCCGATTTCCCGTATAAACAAAAACCTTACCACACCGCGAACAGTTTCTTACCTCCACACCAAGGGCTCCTTCCACTAGAACTTATTGGGCCTGGCCTTGGGGTGGCTAGATGCAATCGCAACAGTCGCTACATAGACACCCCCGGCGCCGGCTTTGGTTAATGCTTTGCTAGCCGCATCAACTGTTGACCCTGTAGTATATATATCGTCTATTAGTAAAATTTCTTTACCTTTTAGCCTCTCACAATTGACAGCAATAAACGCCCCTGCTACATTAGACCACCGATCGGTGGCACTAAGCCCCGCCTGAGGCAACGTATGGCGCGTACGCGTAAGAATCTTATTATTAAGTGGCCATTTATACGCACGGGCCACTTCTTGCGCCAGTAATTGGGATTGGTTAAAACCGCGTTCTCGTAATCGCTGCCGGTCTAAAGGCACGGGAACCACTAATGGCTTCTGCGGCAAGCCAGCAGCCTCTTTCAAACAGCTAGCCAACAATCCACCTAAAAACGGTGCTAAGTAGGCACCATGACTATATTTAAAACGATGTATACACTGTCTAAGAACGCCTCTATACATGGCTGCTGACCAAGCGCGTACAAAATTACGCTGACGGGTCCGGCAGTCCTGGCAAAAGCCGGGGTAGGTAAGGGGGTGGCCACATTTGGCACAGGTAGGCTTTGTAACGGGTATAATTTGTGCCCGGCAACTAGCACAAACATACTTTTCCGAGGGTTTAAGACTACCATCACAAGCAGCACATGACATTGTATCGGGAAAAAGCAAGTCCCAGGCGGCCGTTGCAAGCTTAGGCCATATCTCACCGAATCTTAGCCGATGATTCATGATTTGTTGTCCAATGCACTGGCTATTTCGATCTCAGCCGGCAACAACTGTGAAAAACTCAAAACTTTGTTTCCCCCAGATTGCTTGGCTTGATACATAGCCTGATCGGCAGCAACTAGTAACTGCTCAGCGCTATCGCCATGTTGAGGGTAGCCAGCAATGCCAATACTGGTAGTAACTGTTAAGAGGGTCTCTCCTGCTTGCAACTCACGCACGGCCTGGCAAATGCGCTCAGCTACTGAAAAAGCCTCTACGGGACCGGTTTCCGGTAGAATAACAACAATTTCATCGCCGCCATAGCGTCCCACTGTATCCACACTTCGTGTAAGTGCTTGGACACAAGAAGTTATTTTTTGGAGCATTGCATCTCCCGCCACATGTCCATAGGCGTCATTAATCTTTTTGAAGTTATCCAAATCTACCATCAGCACGGACAACCGCAAATCATATCGACGACAACGATCTAACTCCTCAATAAGAATTTCTAGTAATGTTCGTCGGTTAAGAATACCGGTAAGACTATCCAAGCGCGCTAAAGCCGCTACTTCAGAATATAATCGAGCGTTTTCCAAAGCTGTAGCCGCTTGACCAGCAATAATGGATATATACTGCACTTCATGATATTTAAAAGCAGTACGGCCTCTTTTAAGAGCGAGCACACCGACCAACCGGTCACCTGCTAGAAGTGGCACTGCTATTTGGTATTCCCCTGGATTACATTCTTTGCTTAGAGTATCGTCGTCCGATGGAGCAAGCATGACCGCCCGTCGCAAACCCGCCGTCCCAACCAAACCCTGGCCGATACCCACTTCTTTGTAGCGCACTACATCTGAAACCGGGCCTATGTGAGCTGCTGGCATTAATGTCTGACCATCGATCAAATAAACGAGACCTTGATCATAGGTAGCAAGACGTTTAGCCTGGGTCAAAATAGCATTTAACGTAGTATCTAATTCAATGCTGACTCCTATTTTGCGGGTAGCACGATAGATCTTCATAATTTCCTGATGGGCACGGCTGACCTCATAATAAAGAAATACCACATAGCTCAAAGTAACCAAAGGTATAACGGCCAAACCAAGAGCCCATAACCCCAGACGCTCATACACCTGTACCATATACATTCCTATAGGAAAAGCCAGCAACGCAGCTAACAGATCCCAGAGTACTATCGATTTATACTCAACCAGCGAGATAGATGTTTTTCCAAGTAGCAGTGCCATACCCACTAAACTATGGTTTAGTAAGAAGTATATCCCGAGAAAAACAAATTGGGGCAATAAGAATACGCTGGTGCTACCCCCTACTAAGCCGCCCAACCGATGATAGAAAAAAGCCGCCCCAAGTCCAGCCAAAACTGCTTGGGCGGAATTGAACAACGTGGTAGTACTAAAACACCGGCGCAATATATCCGACAATAAGTAACTTGCAGCAGCCACCGTCAGTGCCGCCGGTACACCAATGGTGACTAGAGCTGCCAGTACCACACTGGAACTTAGACTAAGAGATCCATACTCAAATTCTATCCGCGTAGCCTCGACAACTGCCGACAAAATCGCATAAAGGGCAACTAAAAACAAGGGGACCGATCCCTGATTATTGCCTGTTAACATCAGGAACCCTATCCCCAGCACAGTTATCAACCAGCGATATACAGTTATTCCTCGTCCATCCGTCTCCATATAATCACCATCCGCTGCCGTTACCCGCTTGCTGTCTCAAAAGACATCTTTTGTACTGCAGCGTGTGTTACATACGTGGCAGGGCCGGAATGCCAAGAGTGGTCAGTGCATTAGCCATGGCCTGCTTAAAACTCATGACCAACGCTACTCGAAATCGCATCCGGGCAGGCGACGCTGTAAGTACAGGGGAAGTCTCATAAAAATTCATAAAGGCGGTGGCCAAATTATACGTATACTCAGCAAAAACCGAGCTCTGCAAAGCCTCGGCCGCCTTTTCCGTGGCCGCTGGAAGTTCCGCAATAAGCCGAATTAACTTTTTCTCATGATCTGTTAATTCTTCGGGCACAGAGACAGTACGTAGATCTATGTCGTCCAGTATTTCTCGATCCACCCGTCCTAAAATATTGGCAGCCCGCGCATATGAATACTGCAAATACGGTCCGGTATTACCCTGCATACTAAGAGCATCATCAAAATCAAACACTAGCACGCTGGAAATGTTGAACCTTACCATATAATAGCGGATCGCACCCACAGCAATATCCAGTCCTAACTTGCGATGTTCCTCTGGCGACATCTCTGGATGACGCTTGGCCACTTCAGACGTTGTGTGTTCAATGACACGTTCAATTAAGTCATCGGCTTTCACACCGATGCCTTTACGGCCAGACATGGCATAAATACCTTTTTCTTCCTCCCCGCTCACCGCCACTCCCAGTTCACCGGCCGTCTTGGGTGACAAGGCTACCACTTCGTAACCAAAGTGAATAGAATTCTTACCTTCCTGCTCAAAACCTAACTTAATAAGAGAAAAACGCAGTACATCCTGCAGGTATCTCTGCCGCAAATCAATAACATTAATTACTTGGTCTGCCCGCCCAAAGCGGTCCATTTTTGTACCATCGCTGCTAGTAGTCCACAGAACCGTCCCATTGGGCTGCAAGCAGTAACGATCATAAAAAAAGTCCTTACCTAAAACACCAAATTTCCATAACTGATAAGCTATGTCTTTGGCTGTGTAGGTAGCCGTACCATTGGAGCGGACGAGAACTTTATCCGGGCTCTCCAAATTCTCAAACTCGGGCACATCGTCCAATTTCACTACCCAACAACCTGCATTGTCTCCTTCTTCTTCATAAACTAAATGCCCTTTAGACTTAAGCAGTTCAAACGCATGACTCCAGAAACCAAGATGAATAATATCTCCTTCCCAATTTAGAAGGTTGTAGTAAATACCAAGGCGCCACATGGTGTTCAAATGGCACTCCACAATCTTTTGAGCTACTTCCTTAGCTAAATCAGCGGTAGGGTTGTTGCCTTCTTCAATTAACCGCAAAGCTTCATAACGTTTTTCTTGTAGGCCGGGGTCTTCTTCGTACTTTTGATTGATTTCTGTATATAAATTCCAGCACAAGTAGTCAAACCGAACGTCGTCCGGTATCTCTGGTGCTAATTCCTGGATGGCTACTACTACGTCAGCTACGGCCATACCAGTATCATCGATATAATTTTGAACCTCTACTTCATAACCAGCCCGTCTCTTTAAGCGAGCTAGTGTATCACCTAAACAAGCATTTCTAAGATGTCCAATATGAGCCGCCTTGTTCGGGTTGATGTTGGTATGTTCGATGACAATTTTCTTTCCCTTGCCCACTTGGACTTCGCCATACTTGTCTTTGTCTACGGTAAGCTGGTCCAATACCGATCTGGTCAGTCCTGCCATATCTAACCAAGCGTTAACATACCCGGGCGCGGTAACAAAAAACTCCTTTACATAAAGAGGCTTGTTTTCAATCAAGTAAGCACATATTCCCCGAGCAATCTCTATTGGTGACCGACGCAATACTTTGGCCAATCGAAGTGGCACGGGCGTAGATAAATCACCAAACTCAGGTTGGGGTGGAGTTTCCAACGGGATCTCATCTACCGTCATCGTCAGATTGTATAGTTCACTCAAACCTTGTCCGATCAGTTCTCGCAATACTCGTTCCAGTTCATAAAAATGGTAGGAATTACCCTCCATTCCGTACTCCTCCTCAACTAGGATGCATCTTCCAGTTATTATACCATAAGTAAGCCATAGTATCCAAGGGTAAACAGGGAGCAAGAGGGACTCAAGCAGGACAAAAGGCCTCTACTACTACCGCTCCTTGATATCTTGGGTAATTGGTAACCATATAGTGAAGGTAGTCCCAAAGCCAACATTGCTGTCAACTTCTAACTGGCCGCCATGGGCATGTACAATAAGTCGGCTAATAACCAGTCCTAGGCCCGTCCCATTCTCCTTCGTGGTGAAATAAGGAGTAAAAATCTGCGGTAGGATCGCTGAAGGAATACCCGTTCCTGTGTCGCGACAACTTAACCGCAGCCAATTACAATCTGACTGTTTAATATCTAGCGTAATATCGCCGCCGTCTGGTAAGGCCGCTACGGCATTGTTTATTAGATTCCACATTAGTTGGTGCATCAGTTTAGGCGATGCTTTTATGTTTGGGCAGGCAGCCTGCTTCTTAACATTTATTCTTATGTTCCGCTTATGAACCTCGTCTCGGATTAACCCTACCACTCGGTCTACAATCTCACCCAAATTACAAACAATAAATGATGTATACTTGATGCGCCCAAAGTACAAATAATCTTCCACTAATTCTTGCAGTCGATTTAGTTCGCTAACAACCGTCTGTACATAGTAAGTGGAAGTACTGTCATCCTTAACTCTTTGGGCTAACAATTGCAGGAAACCATGCATGGCTGCTAGCGGGTTTTTTATCTCATGTGCTATACCAGCTGTTAACTGTTTTTCATCTTGATCTTGCAGCCACTTTTCCTGGCAACCCTTGTTATTAATCAAGAACAGGCCCCCTCAGTTTACCAGATACATATATATTCGACCTATGGAAACAATTTCCTCCCAGCAAAACAAGAAACCGGGGGCATCCCCGGAATATAGTTACCCGTTAGTGAACAGTTAATGAAGCACCAATACACCTTCGTCGTCAATGCGAGCAACTATCCCTTGGTCGGTGTCAATAAACTTGTGGCTAGCCCCTCCCACTTGTATAGTAACATTAGGATAAACTTTTTCTAGTACAATTGTCCCGCCAGAATCCACTTTAAGCCGGGTGGGACTACCTCCGCTAGAGCCGGCCTCATTCACCGATATGCGCTTTTGGGCCTGAACAATACCCCCACGCACTATTCCTGGCCGCCCATTTACTCGGACCGAACAGCCTGCATATAAATACGATTGATAGCAACCCTTACCGTGAATAACAATATCTCCACTAGCTTCCAGCCGGGCTCCCTGGACATAACTAGCCTGAATAGATAATCCTCCTTCAGTCAAATCGGCCAAATTGTTAACTATCCGTCGTACCTGCTGAACTAAGCCCCATACCTGACCAACATTAGCTACCTGTAAGACTCCCGGGCGGTTCAAACTCTTTTTAAGCAATGCCAGCGCTTCATCGATATCAGCGGTAACAATACCAGACACTTCCCGATAAGCCGCTGCTAAGTCTCGCAACCTAGCCGATAAATAGAAAAACTTAGTGTCTAAAAGCTTGGACAACACTCGCCCCCACCCCTGCTTAGCTGCGGCCTGCCCTAGCTCCGGATGTCCCTCAATTTGCGTAAGCGCAGCTGCACAGTCCTCTAATCCATTTGCCAACTCTTCCCACCAGTTGCGACAACGCATATGCACCACACCAAGGCCTCCAGCTAACGTCGCCCCGCCAATAATATTTTGGTGCACTACAATCTGACCGCCAGCTGCTAAATTAGCATGAGTACAGCTACCTATCACCTCGATATTGCCGCCAACAGAAACCGACATGGTCTCATCCACGTTGCCTCGTATTAGTACATCACCACTAAACTTAATATTACCACTAGCTAAATTCACCCCGTGCTTAGCAACCAGCAGCGGGCATACTTCTACCCTGCCGCGAACAAAAACTGGACGGCCGCTACGAGTGGCTATCGCCTTGAGTCCCCCGTCAACAATATCCGCCCCTTCTCCAGCTTTTAGCTCTACATCTATCGGTACACGAGGACTTATTGGTACTCCGGTAACCGAAAGACCAGGCTGGCCCAGCACAGGCTGGTGTTTGATCGCTAGCACATCTCCTGCCACCACAGTAGGGATATGTCTATGCTCGCGCCAATCCACCTTTAACTGTTCACTGCTAGGCAGCTTCTTATCTAGCTGGTCCTCGAATTGAAGTTCAATCCTCGCATCTTGTCCAGCAATAGGTTCCTTGCCTCGGGCTACAACTACAGGCCTTCCGGTTTTTTGTGCTATCATAGACGTTATCGCTGATTTATCAATACCAATAAAAACGCCCTTTTCTTGTAGGGCCTGCTCAATTATCTCCGGTTTCACTGAGGGCATTTTTTTCTCCAACTTGGTTCTGAGCACCAAGTACCTCTGAGGTCTGCTGTCCGCTAAATGAAATATCGTCTCCGGAACCACATCAAGCATAGCTTTGGCTTCCAAGCCATCAGCAGAAATCTCCACTCGAACCGTAACCTGTCCCGGTTCAGACATAAGTTGCACCTGAATGTTTTGCTGGCTGGTTACCTCCGTTGGTTTAGTTACCTCTATACCATCAATATATAACTTTAGGCCTGGTCCCGGTTCTAGGATCGCTGGCTGGCCTTTTTCGACAGGATCAGTTACTACCACCCGACCCTGAAACACACTGGCACTACCGTCACGAAAAACTTTTTCACTGGGCAATGCCTCTCCCCCTTGCTTTGAGCATGCTGTACAACCACCGCTCGGTTCTTTTACCCCTTCAATTGCTCATATCGTTTTTTTATAGCTTTAAAATCCTCCCATACTGGCCGCTTTTTACGAGGATCCCTAAGCAGTGCCGCTGGATGAAAAGTAGGCATAATCTCCAATCCATCTTTAATAATCCACTGACCGCGATCCCGTGTAACACGAAACCCCGGATCAATTAAAGTTTGGGCCGCTAAAGCACCCAAACAAACGACAATTTTAGGCCTAATAATACGAAGCTGAGCCTTGATATATGGTAGACAGGTTCTTACTTCATCAGGTAAAGGTAGACGATTTTTTGGCGGTCGACATTTAACTATGTTACTTATAAACACTTCTGACCGATTAAGATCAACAGATTCAAGAATGGCATCCAAAAGCTGGCCTGCTCGGCCCAAAAAGGGTCGTCCTACTTCATCTTCGGCCTGGCCAGGGCCTTCACCGATGAGCACGATATCCGCCTTATGATAACCTTCTCCAAACACTACCTGCTTACATCCATCGCGAAGCCTACAACGACGACAAACCAAAATAACCTGCGCTAACTCGTCTAATGTTTGAGCCTGATCCCACAGTGGGCGCAGCACAGGCTTGGTATCCCCAAGAAAGCTCAATTGTTGCCGGCTTTCCACCGTGACTCCCCCTCCGCCCTCCGGCATTATAATAAACTACTATTAGCTACCACTATTCCATTAGGTCGTTGAATAAAAAAGCGGTAGGAAAAGCGGCGTCAAAGAAGGAACGAGCGCCTTCTGTGAATGAATAGGCTAATTCACGGTCCTTAGGCAAGATTTCAGTAAATGCTTGTACAACTGCTGGATCGAATTGGGTACCGGATAATAAAACAAGTTCCTGAACCGCCGCTGAGACACTGCGGGACTTACGGTATGGTCTATTGGAGGTCATAGCATCAAAAGCATCGGCGACTGCAATAATTCGAGCACCTAAAAGCGTCTCTTCACCTAACAAACCGTCAGGGTAACCTTGCCCATCATAACGTTCATGATGGCTGCGTACCAAAGACGCCACATGATCCAATCCTAGAGTTTTTTGCACAACCCTTTGCCCAACTTCAGAATGAAACTTTACTTTTTCATATTCTGTAGTCGTAAGACATGTCGTCTTGTTTAAAATAGAACCGGCCACTGTAACCTTGCCTACATCGTGCAGTAATGCCGCTTGCTCAATAATATCCACTTCTGTTGATGATAATTTGATACACCGGGCAGTGGCAACAGCATAACCGGCCACGCGAAAACAGTGGGCGTACACTTCAGGGTCTCCTATTGCCATTAAGGCCGCAATAGTGGATGCTGCTTGTATATTATTGTGAGCAGACACAATGCTGCCTCCTGATACTACCTTCATATGTATGTATATTCGACATTAAGCCTCCACTTCCTTTCATAGAAGCCGAAATTATCTCGCCCACAGACAAGATCCTACAATTGGTACAATAATCCTATTATATTATCAATGGCCAGCTGCAAAATGTCTATCGGACAACAGTCTTAAGTTTTTTTGTAACAAAAGGCCCTAACCTGTCAGGTTAGGGGTCCTAAAGGTCCTGGATACACCAGATATTTATTCATATAGCATCCGTTCCATGGCATAGCCAGCCTTGGGCACAACTTGTTTAGATAGGTCTAACAGGCATATTACGTCACCGCGGCACAAATCCAAGCCCTCTTCATAAGCCCGAGCCGCCGGAACCGATTTGGCAGTAAGACGCGGCTCCTCCCGACAAAGACGTTCTAAAATTGCCGGTGTTTGATCGTCAGAGCCACTACTTATGGCAACTATTTCTAAATTGGGAGAACCATGTTCATCCACATAATCCAAACCTATGAGCCAACGCACTATGCCTTCGATACACACCTCGTGATTACGAGCAACAACGAGAATACTAATAAAAGGTTTCTTTGGTTTCTGTCTCCTATAGAACTTGCGCCAGAGGGTAAGAGCTAATACCCAAAGACCATAGAGAGCCAGAAACAAAAACAATGCTTTTGTAATAGGGTGCTGCGCCCACAGCATATATTCACCTTCCTCTCTTGGCAGAATATGCTGCGGGCCGAATTCCGGTGCATGTTTATGTTATCGCAAGGATGGTGGGCTTGTCTTAGTTTAGTTCCACTAGCCCTTTACGGATAGCGTACAGGGCAGCTTCCGTGCGATCGCCCACTCCAATCTTGCGAAATATACTAGTTACGTGGTTTTTTACTGTTTTCTCACTAATAGATAAGGCCGCACCAATCTGCTTATTGCTATAGCCATGGGCTAAAGAACAGAGCACTTCTTCTTCGCGTGCAGTTAAGCCGTCTGTCTTATCGTCCTCACGCCCATTCGCCAAACGGGTAAATTCGCCTAGCAGCTTCTTGGCTGCCGGTGGGGACATATAAGAATTACCTTCAGCAACTGCACGAATAGCTCCTACAAGCCCCCCCGCCTCAACATCTTTGAGTACATAACCGGCTGCTCCTGCCCTCACCATTTCCAGTAAATGATCCCGATCGTCATGAATAGTAAGTGCTACCACCCCCACTTGGGGGAACTTCTCTTTAATCTCAATTGTAGCATCTATTCCACTTTTATCCGGTAAATCTAAATCCATTAGAACAACATCCGGCTTAGCCATAGCCACTCGTTCCAAAGCTGTTGCCGCCGTTCCCGCTTCACCTACTATTTCAATATCGTCCTCCAATTCCACAACTTTTTTGATGCCGCTTCTCACCACCGGATGGTCGTCCACCACCAACACACGGATCTTGTCCACTATCGCCCCTCCCCAGTACTGTTTGTTGTTATACCTAAGTTCCACCTAACTCAAGCTCGCTTGTATTACCTACCTCCTCTTCTCTTTTCTCAACCAGACGCAACAATACACGAGTACCTGAGCCAGGTTTGCTGTCAATTTTAAGGTTAGCCCCTATTAGCTCTGCCCGTTCCCGCATCCCTATTAACCCCAAATGCTGTCCGTTAACACCCCAAGTCCCCTCCGGTGATAGATTAAAACCACATCCATTGTCTATGACTTGTACTGCCAATAAATTGGGCGCAAATTCGATTCGCACCTTGATTTGAGTAGCATGGGCATGCTTTATAATATTATTTAGGGCCTCCTGGATTATCCGAAAAATACAGGTAGAAGTCGTCTTGTTAATCTTTCGTTCGTGGCCATGTACTGATAATGACATGTGGATACCAGTCCGCTCTTGAAGTTGTGTGATTAACCCCCCTACCACCGTCTTCAGCCCCATATTATCCAAAGACAAAGGCCTTAAATTAAAGATGACCTCTCTAGCTTCCTTGAGCCCATCTCTGATTATCAACTCTACATTACTTAGCTCCTGTTTGGCTCGCTTAGAATCGTTATCCAGCAACTTTTGTGACACTTCCAGTCCGAGAAGAGCGGCTGCTAACTGTTGAGCTAATCCATCGTGTAAATCCCGGGCTACCCGACGCCGCTCTTCTTCCTGTGCTTGAATAATACGGATGGCAATCTCTCGTTTCTCTTTCAGTGTTCCAACAGCAAGTGAGAGTTGATTTAGGTTACCACTCAAATAATCTAAAGCTACACTAACTTGAGTTGATAAAGTCTCAGCTCGAGATAAAAGCCGCGACGCATTCCTTAAGCCCCGCTCCAGTTCATCGCGCTTGCTTCGAAGATCCTTCTCTCTCTCCGTAAGAATAATAAGTCGTACCTGGATATCACGAGCACTCTCATACGCCCGTTGAATCTCCTCTTCGTTATAACGTTTAAAATCCCGGCTCACTCGCATAAGATTCATTCGAGCCTGTTGTTCCTTTTGACGAGCAGCATCTACTTGTTCAATTACAGCTAATGCCTCTGCCCTCACTTTGGCAAGATCACGAGTAATTCTACTAACCTCACACCGAGCATCGTCGGCAATGGAACTTATTTGTTGTTGGCTATCTTCGATCGCCGTAATAGCTTGCCGTATTATGTCATCCAGGCGGTTTAGATCAGCCTGAACCTCCACTGACCTCACCTCGGTAACAATATTCGACTTCCAACTCTTACCTTCCTGCTAATTTGTTGCTAAAAGACGAACAAAATAGCGCTTTTTGTAGTATTTATGCCCAAATAGTATGGAATAAAAATGACTGGCCAGTAACCTATCGTAGAGCAAAAAACAAGCCGGGGAAGTCCCCAGCTAATGTACTCAACGCTCATCATCTTAGCTCAATCTGGTTGCTGCCGCTTTAAGTATCTTGGCTTTATCCGTCCGCTCCCAAGTAAGGTCTAAATCGGGGCGGCCAAAATGACCATAGGCCGCAAGGGGCTTAAAGATAGGTCTTCGTAAATCCAACGTAGAAATAATGCCAGCTGGTCTAAGCTCAAAGTGTTCCTTAATCAATTGGCCGATAGCGTCATCGGATACAACTCCGGTACCAAACGTATCCACCATAACCGACACGGGACGCGCCACGCCAATAGCATAAGCTACCTGAACCTCACAGCGCTTAGCTAAGCCAGCAGCTACAATATTCTTGGCTACATAACGAGCAGCGTAACTGGCCGACCGGTCCACCTTGGTCGGGTCCTTGCCCGAAAAAGCCCCGCCTCCATGGCGGGCACTACCACCATACGTATCGACAATAATCTTGCGGCCAGTGAGGCCCGAGTCGGCAGCCGGACCACCTTGTACGAACCGGCCGGTAGGATTAACGTAAAAACGTGTACTGGTATCTATAAACTCGGTAGGAACAACGGGCCTGATCACCGTCTCAATAACATCAGCCCTAATCTTTTTCAAAGGTACATCCGGGCAGTGCTGACCGGAAATTACTACCGTATCTACTCTCAGCGGGCGATCACCCTCATACTCTACCGTGACTTGGCTCTTACCATCGGGGCGTAAGTATGGTAGCAGTTTGGTCTTTCGTACCTCTGCCAGCCGCCTAGACAGCTGATGGGCTAAAGAAATGGGAAGCGGCATTAGCTCCGGTGTTTCCTGGCAAGCATAGCCAAAAACCATGCCCTGATCTCCAGCACCAATCAGATCTAAAGGATCAGCTTGTCCTTCCTTAGCTTCCAAACCCTTGTCCACACCTAGCGCAATATCCGGCGATTGCTCGTCAATAGCTGTGAGCACGGCACAAGTGTCACCGTCGAAGCCAAACTTAGCCCTGGTGTAACCAATATCCTTCACTGTTTGACGAACCAGACGGGGAATTTCTACATAACAGCGGCAAGAAATCTCTCCTGTTACTAAAACCAGCCCCGTGGTAACAGCTGTCTCACAGGCCACGCGAGCAAAAGGATCCTGGGCTAAGATAGCATCAAGAATGGCGTCAGAAATTTGATCTGCCACTTTATCTGGATGCCCCTCAGTCACAGACTCAGAGGTAAAGAAAAAACGTTTCGACACAAAGCATCCTCCTTTCAACAAAAAAGGCCGCTTCAATTTGGAAGTGGCCTTTTCACTCCTATCTTCCAGAATTGACATTCTGCAGGATTTAGCACATCACCAGATTAGCTCTGGCATGCTGCCGGGTTTCATCGGGCCAGTCCCTCCACCACTCTGGATAAGAGCCCCTATTTTGTTGTTATCACAATGCCTTTTCTGATAGTAGCACACCCCTCTTGGAGCTGTCAAGGAATTTTGGTTGCCCGCGCTTTGGTCTAATCGCTCCTTCTTGCTGCTGTATAGTCTTTGTGGTAGACTGAGGCCGAACAATTTTAAGGAGGTTTCTTCGGTGCAAGAACCAGCGCAAAAAATAGTCCGCATAGGCCTCATTGCCGCCTTGTATGTGGTGGTAACCTATGCTTTTCAGGGTCTTAGCTTTTTGCCAACTCAGTTTCGCTTGGCCGAAGCCTTCTCCCTGCTCCCTATGCTATTTCCGGAAGCAGTTTGGGGAGTAGGGATCGGTTGTCTTATTGCTAACTTATTAAGTCCGGCCGGACTAATTGACGTTGTGCTGGGAAGTCTTACTTCTGGGGTGGCTGCATACATAACCTACCGTTTCCGCTGGCACATTATCGGCTACCTTGCCCCTATTATCCTAAACGCCATTGTTATAAGCACTTATCTACGTTTATTGGCCAATCTGCCTTATTGGGTAACAGCACTAAGCATTGCCTTTAGCCAAGCCGTGGTAGTACTTGGACTTGGGTTACCTTTACTGTGGTACCTTAGGCGCTGGCAACAACAGTAACATCGCTGGTTATGCCCACAGCCACAGGTCCTTGCAACTGATATTGTTTCCTTAAGAAATGGAGCCAGGTCATATGTAGCAGCATATGCTAACAAAAAGAGAGGAGCGTGTGCTGATGGCAACCTGGCAAATACGACCAGGAGATACCTTTCACCAAATTGCCCGTATCCACGGTGTATCTGTGGGGACACTTATGGCTGCCAACCCTGGTCTTGACCCGCAAAATCTTTTGGTCGGCCAAATAATTACTATTCCTCAACCAGATGGAGGGTCCGACCCCAGCAGCGACAACCCTGAATGCCCAAGTGGAGTGTTTTGGGTAGTAGCCGCAGGCGACACACTCTATAGTATTGCCCAAGCTTCCGGCGTAAATTTAGCCGATCTTAGAGCCGCCAACCCACAGGTAAATCCTTTTGATTTAAGAGTCGGCCAAAAGTTGTGTTTACCGTTAACAGGAGGGAGTATTGTGCCACCAGAAATACCGCCCTGTCCGAGCGGTATTTTTTGGGTAGTGGAGCCTGGAGACACATTATTTAAGATAGCTCAAGCCACTGGCTTTACCCTAAATGAAATACTAGCAGTAAATCCGGGTCTGGATCCTAACAACCTTAGGCCTCGGACCAATATTTGTCTACCCGAAGGAGGGTTGCTGCCCTAAAGTGCGTTTCGGGCCTAAACGAAATATAGATATAGTATAACACCCAGACCCAACACTACTGCTTCTGATACAGCGACCCTAAGCCACACTTTGCCGGCATTAGCACTAAAGTAAGTGGTGGATAGGGGAAAACATAAATGCAGCGGTGACAACATTAGACCTGATTTGCCAGCAGCATAGGCTAATGCAGCCCACTTGGCATTAACAGTTCCGGAAACTGCCAGCAAACCGTGAATCAGGGGAAAGCTAATACCTACCAGTCCCGAGCTGGATCCAGTTAATAGTCCGGCGAAAAAAGGCAACGCCATAATAGCAACTAACGGACTGATACCCATAGTCGCAAAGACCTCGGGCATGGCACTTACAGCTCCGCTGGCTTCTAAGATGCTACGAAAAGCCATAATGGCCATAATGGTTAATATGATATCCGATTCTCTTAGGACCTTAAGCAAATGAAGTATATCACCCTTGCTATAACGGTAGTTGACAAATAAAATCAATAAAACAAGCCCAGTAGCTAAGGCTACGTTAATTTTAACAATAAGGACAAGCCCAATGATAGTTGTGATAGGCCAAGCTTCTTTCAAAAAGGCTACCCAAGCCTGCCAGCGGTTACTTCTCGCAACCACTTGAGTAAGTTCCATCCCCACAGACTTTATCCCATGAAAACCTACAATAGCACCTACCACCACTGTGAACAAAGAAAAAGGTAGGCCCCAGGTAATAAAAGGCCCTAAATCCATTTCCAAGATACTACCTACCAACACCACTCCCGGGTACAGTGGAACCCAATACTCCAAAGAATGGCGGAACCAGTAATTGAGATAACCCTTACGTTCAGCATCGGCTGCCAAACCGGCACTGGCCTGATCTACCATGGGGCAAGAAATAACCGCTCCCCCAAGCGACGGCAATAGACCCATAAAGGCTGGCAAAGTGGCAACCGCAACCCGCGGATCGGGCAGGGCTTCTTGGGCCCGATCTACTAAACGCTGCATTATTTCTTGTTCTTCCATTACGCGTTCTAGAACCATTACGGCCGCCAGAGTTAGTACCAATGTAATCGTAGCCGGGCTGAGGAGGCCAAGCAGTATATGCTTAACTATAGCTGGGGGTCCAAAGCCAAACAATAGACCTAGCACCAGAGCAGCAGTGGACATTACATAGATCAGTTTCACCCGTCGAATAATGAGTAGCGCCATCCAAACGGCAGTCAAGGCTAATTTAGCCATAGAATCCATGATATACCATCTTCCTCTCATGTAATGTCTAATGCAGTATTTATTTTTTTAAGCGCTGCTAATGCAACATCTGGGTTCGCAACTTACGACGATGAAGCTCCCTGATGTCACTGAAAATGCCCCGGTAAGATGACGTCGCATAGTCCGGGTATGTCCAAGGCCAAGGTTCAAACTGGCCATTAACATAATGAAGTGTAACTTCTCCGTAAATGCCTTGTCCCAGGTATAACCGGTGGGCATGGTCCTTAGTGGTAGCTAAGACTAATTTTGCTAACGTTACGTAGCCCACATCAATATTTACTCGGCGGCGTTCATTCAGGCTCCAGGTAGTTTCCAAGGTATTACTCCATACCTTAAAGGCTGGCAGCTCTGCTGGATCTTTTAGACTATCAAAGGCGAATACCATCCGTTTAAGATCCGGGCCCATTTCTTGCGTATAATAGACGGTGTGGACAAACGGCAATTTTTCGCTTTTATAGATGCATTTTCCCAATTGACCGATTAACTCCGACTCTACCATCGTAAACATATTATCGTCACCAGTAAATACGCTGGCGATAGGTGTCACCTTTTCCGGTGTCTTAATCTGTCCCAACGGAATCATCCCTTCCCAATACAATAGCAGCTATTTTGCTAATAATAATTCGCCGGGTCCAACCACTTTTCTTTTTTATTCTAGTGTAACAACGATAAAAGTGCAAACAGAGGTTGTTGTTTCACAACCCCTGTTTTATAGATACACAAAGAGCAACTACTACTTCTATAGTGTTTCTTCTTACAGACTTGGTTGGGGTACTTCTAGCAAAGCTTTCGCGATATCCATAATCTGCTGACCAATTCGCTCACGAAGACGGGCTAGGGCTTCAAAATCCATATATGGCGCGTAATACTGCTCCATCCGATCATGAATGTGCTTGGCAGCACTGATAAAACTAATAGCTCGATTAAATAAGCCGAAAAACATTTCTTGGTTCTCTGCAATAATAGCAGCGTACTTTTTCTCAACCGCTGGATCCAGGGCCTGATCCATATTGACCACGACATCGTCGGCCCCGGCACTGTACACATGGGGCTCGATAGATTTGGTCAGCGCTACATCAAGTTTTGGTATAACTACCTGCTCCACTTTTTCGGGGTTTAAGGGGCAATGATACAATTCCACATCATAGCCACGCTCTAACGCAGCCTGCGCCACCTTGCCAATAAGCACCGACTTCCCTGTGCCCGGTTTACCTGAGATAACATATTTCCTGGAACAAGGGCCTATCACAGTCTCGAGATGATCTACCATACCATCCGGAGTGATAGCTCGAGCAAATAAATGTCGGTCGCGGCCAACACGAACCGTAACCGGTTCGGCATCCAAAATATCGTGGATTATGGCTGCTGCCTGCTGATTGGCCCAACCAAAGTTCATTCCTTCGATATTGGCCTCTTCCCAGTCGCGATAAATTATCTGAGCAGCTTTCAAAAAGCGGTATGCCCGGGTAAAAGTACGACTAGACTCTTTGTTTAATGCTATAAGTTCCTTCTTATGATTGCGAATCCTGTGTTCATCCCAATAGTCACCGAAGTAGATTATTTCTTCTACCGCCCCTGGTAACTTAGGATCCAGTGTATGAGGCGCCATCCCATCAATAATGGCTATCCCGGGCTCAGGAAACACAATACCATCTAATGAACCGTTGTCAGATGAACAGCAGTGGAACTCCGCGTCCAAACCCTGCTTGATTAAGGAATCAGCTATAGAACGCATAAAGGTAGACTTGCCAACACCGGGACCACCTTTAAGGATGAAGATACGGGTAGCATCAGAGGGAATGATGTAGTCATAAAAGGAATAAAAACCCTCCGCCGTATTACACCCTGGAAAGACTTTCTTGATTCTGCCACAGGCAGTCAATACATTCGCCTCCTTTACGTTTTGGATAGTTCCGGACACCCTTAACATCATATTAAGTCTATCTCCTCAATGCTCCTTTTACCGCTAAAAGGATTGCCACACGTAAAACCGGGGCACCTCCTTGGCCCCGGTGAAACCTCGTATAGACAATCTTAGAGTGGTCTATGTTACCCATAAGCTCTAATTGAAACTAACAAAAAAGTACATAGTACAGTACCCTTGTCACCGTTAAAATATAGCTCTCCGTCCGATCTAGATAGCACAGCACGTATTCTTCCACAGCCATGTTATAGTAGCAATCATAATTATCATCGTTAGGAATATATAGCATTGTACAGTCTCGCCTGCCCTTTAGGCCTTGGCTCTGGATTTCAATTTGCTGCTGGGTTAACGAATGAACACGGAAGGCCCACCAGACATTTGCCGCAAACATCGGCTAAACCGAGATCGCGATAACGAACTGCATTTTCCCGGCACATAGCATAACATCTTTGCCGATAAAACGTCTCTGTACTCAAAGCATCATTCACACAGCGCCGAGCACAGATACCGCAACTACCATCTAGCTTATAGAGGCAATACTCCCTGTCCACACGTGGTGTCGGCTGAGCAGCTACATTGGTTACTATGGTTCCTACCCGACCGCAGCAACCTCGGGCCGTTATTAGCATGTTATTGAGTCCGAATTTGCCCAAGTTAGCAATATAAGCCACATGCCTATGGGACCATTCACTTATGAGCTTCACTTTATCGAAATTATGTGTTGGCGGAATTACCGCCCCCTTGTACCCATGCTTTTCTAGCTCTCGGACTAACGCTGCATTAAGATCAGCAATGAGAGTATTAGTTTCAATATAAGCCACTGCCCAGGCACGTGAACTCTCTCTGCCAGAAATATTGCCTTCCGCTACTGGTCGTGTAAACGGCACAAAATATGCAACTACTGTTCGGGCATCAGGTAGAAAGTCAGTTGGAAGAGCATGTGATGAACTAATAATCTTCTTTAGTTCACCAAACAATGGATCCAAGGCATCGCCATAAGCTACTAGTGGCGCTAACCAAGTTGTAACAGTACCTTTCTTGGCAGGATAAGAACGAACATAATCAGTAATGAACGATTCTATCAAGCGCCTTATTTTTCTCCCCCCGATACTCCCTTGTTTGCTCTTTCATATTTACTACCGCTAGGAGCTAAATTCCTGCATTGTTCAGGTTATATCTAATAAGCGCATGTTCAACCCAGAAAGCAAAGAAGACAGACCGCGTCTGCCTTCCTTTAACATATTACTCCTCAAAATTACCACGCGGTGTCCGCACCACAATAAATGAAACATCTCCTGCCATTCTGAAGAAATCAGATTAGGATCCTACCGCCGCTTAGCACATGTTCCCCGTCCAAATAAAGGTTCGGGTTCATAATGATCCCATCCACGTGGATACCAGCAGCGACTGTGCCTCCAAAGCCATCATTACTGCCCAAAGCTATGTGTACTGTGCCATACACTTTCTCGTCTTCTAACACTATGCCGATAATGCGGGCTCCTTCGTTAGTACCGATGCCCAGCTCTGCCAGATTGCGAGCCAACGGATTATCTCCCAGCATAGCCAGCAGGCGCTCTTGATCCGGGCCTTCGGCCGCTATCAGCTGTCCTTGGGCAAAGGTTAGCTTTAGCGGCCCTACCAATTCACCTAAACCAGCAAAGGAACCATCGACAATAACTGTGCCTTCTGCTGTCCCTTCTAGCGGAGCAATAAACGCTTCTCCGGCCGGTAAATTGCCAAATGATCCTTTTTCACGGCACATACCGGAACAAGCAGCAGCGGAGCGACCGGCCAATGACATAGTGAGGTGACAACCATCTTTTTCAATAACCGCTTCCTCAGCTGCTGTCAACCTGTCAGCCAATTTCCTCGCCAAAGCAGCTACCTTGGCATAATCGGCCTGCATAGCACCACCACCAAACATTTCTTCCCTAATACCAGGCATGGTAGCTATTCTTACACCAGCCGCCGTTGCTTTGCGGCGAGCCTGAGTGTGGCTCAAAGAATCGGCGGTCGCGGCAATCACTACGTCTGCTGTGGCCATTGCTTGGGCCACCGCTTGGGTTGGCTCAGCCCCACTTCGGCCTGTAGGTTGTATGCGCATTAGTATTACTTTTGCTCCTAATTCATCGCCAGCCGTAAACAAAGCCTCACCAATTGCCAAGGTACTCTTATCAACCACTATAAGCAGCTGCTCACCGGCTTTAAGTGCCATGTTTTGCTGCAGCAAACCCCGAGCAATGTCTACTGTAGACTTTTCCATTTTTAGGCCCCTTTCAATTCAGTTAGAATAAAACAAGACCACGTACTTTACGGTTTACTCTTAAATTCGTCTTCTCCTGAGGTAAGTCCTTTTCGTTTACTATATAACTTAAACTGTACCCCAATTTGAAATACAGCCTTTAGTCTTTATCGTTCAGCGCAACAAAGCAAAAATTAAAATCAATACTGCTAGAGCGAACCGATACACAGCAAAAACAAAGTAACTTCCTCGGCGTAAATATTGCAACAAAAAACGAATAGACAAATAGCCAACTACAGCTGCCGTGAGCACGCCAGCTATAAACGGCAAATCAACCATGGCTAGCCTAAGGTGGCGCAATTTATATACAGCTGCCCCCGCAATGATGGGAACCGATAAGAGGAAAGAGAAACGGGCTGCTGTCTCCCGCTTCATACCTGCTATCAGGCCAGCAGTCATGGTGATTCCCGAACGAGAGACACCAGGGACAATAGCCAGGGCTTGGGAAATGCCTACCAAAATGCTGTCACGCCAAGTCAGATCTTCGATCTGGCGCATCTTCCGACCTTTTAGATCAGCCCACCATAAAAGAAGGCCTAATGTGGCCAGCGTCCAGACGATAACAAATGGACTTCTAAAAACAGTCTCTGCCTGCTCTTCAAATAAATATCCGAAAACAGCACCAGGAACTGACGCTGCTGCCAGATACCAAAACAGCTTCCCATCTCTACTACGGGGCTCGGTCAAACCAAAGTAGACTATTTCCAAAAGTTCGCGCCAAAAGAAAACAATTACGGCTAACATTGTACCAACATGGAGTGCCACATCAAACACTAACCCTGAGTCAGGCCAATCGAATAACCACGGCATTAGCACCAAGTGAGCCGAACTGGAAATGGGCAAAAATTCCCCTAACCCCTGCACAATACCCAATACTACCGCTTGTAGAAGATTCATGTACACTCTCCTCGGTTATACTGTTCCCTCCCCTGATTCTAGCTACACCAGTAGCATTTGGCAAGCACGACTGTTTTATTTTATTCCGAAATTATCTTTTCCCGGTAAAATCAACGATAAAACCGCCGTTGCCAACCAACCACCAATTAAGGCTGTCACCAATTGCGGCCAACTAAAAGAAAATGATAGCGCTTGGATTACCGGTGGATTTAGGGTAACCACCCTAAATAGTACCCTAACAGCAACAAACAAAAACCCGGACTTGCTCAATGAGCCTACGATAACTCCTAGCCCCGAGCCTCGTTTTTGAATCAAGGCGTAAAAAATGACGATTATAGCATTACCGGTCGCTACGATCGGTATCAGGGGCAAAATAGGTGCTAAGTGTCCTTGTAAAAAAGCAACAATAGGAGCCACAACAGAGATTATCACACCGCCCAAGATACCAACCGTTCCTGCCGCTACAATCAAGGTCGCATTCACTAACGAACCAACAACGAATACGGACACCGGTTTCGGCATCGGAATAAACTGGCGTAACATCTGAAACACCAGCGTAAGTGCTAAGAGCAGCGCCGTCCGGGTCCAAAACCTTGTACTTTCCTTCATTCTAAGTTCCTCCTTCTGCTCAGCTCATGGCCTTGCGGTCAGCATCCAGCTAGCAACTGATACATAATTATAGTCCGAACAAAGGACGAATGTAAATAAGTAAACCTTCTCTATCTGTTTCTAGCTAATAACAAAAAATCAACTCCAATCACGGCATAATTTTAGTACGACCTTAAATGGACGTGAAGACACAATATAAATCTAAAGCACGAGCTACAACACATTTACAATGAACCAAAGAACAAAAACTCCCGGGTAATAATAACAAAAGTGCATTGTTATTTTTAGCAGGAAAAAATGGCGATAAGGAAGAAATGTCTTTATGTTGGCAAGCTTAATACACATTTGTTCAATATTATTCTCAGTGGAGGATAGATAGCTGTGAAAAATTTTAATGCCGTAGTTGCCCAGGCGAAAGCCCAAGGGCCAGTAAGGGTGGCCGTAGCACAGGCAGCCGATCCAGAGGTGCTGTCGGCAGTTATAGAGGCCAAACAAACCGGTATTGCACAAGGGGTATTGGTCGGAGATGCCAATGCCATCTCCGATATCTTAACGTATCTCGGCGAAGACCCAACTGCGTACAAGATAGTACCTGCTTCTACTTCCAAAGAGTGCGCTAAATTAGCTGTAGCCCTAGTTCGTAGCGGCGAAGCCGACGTACTTATGAAAGGCCTACTTCAGACAGCTACCTTTTTGCGCCCAGTGCTAAGCAAAGAAACTGGATTAAGAACTAACCAACTGATTAGCCAGGCCAGTATATTTGAGTGGCCTGAAAAAGAGAAACTTCTAATAGTAACCGACTGCGCCATTAACCTTACACCTAATCTTAACCAGAAGAAAAATATCCTACAAAACGCTGTTCTTTTAGCCCAAGCTCTCGGCATAACTACACCTCACGTCGCTGTTGTATGTGCTCTGGAGTTAGTCAACCCTGATATGCCTGAAACCATCGATGCTGCGGCTCTGGTCAAGATGGCCGACCGCGGTGAAATAAAGAATGCCGTGGTAGATGGGCCATTGGCCTTTGATAACGCTGTATCAGAAGCAGCGGCTACCCACAAAGGTATTCACAGCCCCGTGTCTGGAAAAGTAGATGTTCTACTTATGCCTGATATGAAGACCGGGAATGTTATTCACAAGTCTTTTGTTCATTTTGCTCACTTAAAAGGAGCCGCCACCGTAATAGGTACACGCGCTCCTCTCATAGCCACATCTCGTAGCGACAGCGCTGAAACTAAGTTAAACTCACTGGCAGTGGCAAATTTACTAGCTCGCCATATAAAAAAATAGCTCAATTTTCCAAACAACGGTTTGGAGCGAGGGGCAGACTTTGTGTCTGCCCTACTTTTTTTATTTTACCCCTTGACTTTATTTCTTTAGCCTGCTAAACTAATAAACATAGAAACCAAGTACATAATTTGAGAGGGGAAGAGATAAACTATGAGTTTCAGTAAACATTTTATTGTAGTATCCATATTAATGCTAGCGTTAGCTCTTGTTGTTACCGGCTGTTCCCAGCCTGCGCCGCAGCAAGACTCTAATGAGGCAGGGTCCGTTGAAGCGCCTAGCGAGCCGTTATCCTGGGATCGCATTAAAGAAAAAGGGAAGATAGTTGTCGGGTTAGACGACGCTTTTCCCCCGTTCGGCTTTCGCAACGATAAGAACGAACTAATTGGCTTCGACATTGATCTTGGTAACGCCTTGGCTAAGAAATTAGGAGTAGAGATTGAATGGCAGCCAGCCGAATGGTCTGGGATAATCATGTCGCTAAAGACCAAGAAATTTGATGCTATTTGGTCCGGTATGAGCGTTACACCAGAGCGAGAGAAAGAAGTAAACTTTACCACCCCTTATATCGGTAGTGCCCAAGTCATTATCCTAGCATCGGATAATGGCGATATCGAAGGCCCAGAAGACTTAGAGGGAAAAATAGTAGGTACCCAGCTCGGCAGTACCGGCGAAGTTGCCTGCGGCAAACTACAGGGGCTTAAGGAGTTAAAGACATTCGATGTTTTTACCGAAGCCATTAATGACTTAACGACGGGCCGCTTAGATGCGGTAGTAATCGACGACATTACCGCCCGCTATTATCTGCAGCAACAGCCCGATGCCTTTAAGATTCTAGAAGATATTCTTTCCTACGAACCGATGGCCATCGCTGTCCGCAAAGAAGACGCTGCTCTACAGGGAGTATTAAATGAAGTCATAAACAATATGGTCCGAGATGGCACATACAAGGCCATATCAGAGGAATGGTTTGGTGAAGATATGTCCCAGTATCTTGATAAGTAGTCTAGGGAGGCGTTAAGCCTCCCCTTGACATACAGCGAGGAGGTATCCCGATTGGATCTTAGTTTTTACAACACTTATTTGCCAATCTTAGCCAGGGGAGCTGTGCTTACCATATCATTAACTGCTTTGTCGTCTTTTTTCGGTACTATATTGGGGCTTATCGCGGCCTTAGGACGTATTTCTAAAAGCGGTATCCTCCGCAGTATATCTCATTTTTACACTTGGGCCATTCGGGGAACACCTCTCCTTTTGCAACTATACTTGATTTACTACGGGTTACCGCAGCTTGGAATCAGACTGGATGCTTTCCCGGCCGCGGCTATCGGGATGAGTATTTGCGCTGGCGCTTATATTTCCGAGATTATCCGCGCCGGTATCGAATCTATCGACAAAGGACAAATGGAAGCAGCACGATCTTTAGGTATGACTTATCTACAAGCTATGCGCCGCATAATTCTACCTCAGGCCTACCGGCGGCTAATACCACCCATGGGAAACGAAATCATAGCCCTGATGAAAGATACGTCCCTAGCTTCCACTTTAGCCATGGTAGAGCTTATGCGCAGTGCCCGGCATATAGATGCTGCTACCTTAAGATCCCTGGAAGCCTATGTGGCCGCTGGAATTATATATTTAGCTATGACTACTGTTTTGACGGTAACCTTTAATCGGGTAGAACAAAAGTTGGCCGTGTACGAATAGGCAAGGGACGGTGATAACATGATTCAAGCGCAGGAAATTTACAAAAGCTTTGACACCCTTAAAGTACTAAAAGGTATATCCATGACCGTAAATCCAGGTGAAGTGGTAGTAATAATGGGCCCCAGCGGCTCAGGCAAGAGTACTTTTTTGCGCTGCCTAAATGGTCTAGAACCTATAGATCAAGGTCGCATTGTAATTGGCGAACACGTACTTGGCCCAAAAAGCAAACGTGCCCACTCGCGATTTGCTGAGCGGGAACTTAACCGCGTGCGTACACGCCTAGGTTTTGTCTTTCAGAGCTTTAATCTGTTTCCCCATATGACAGCCCTAGCCAATGTAATGGAAGGACCGATTTCAGTGCTTAAACAACCAAAATCTGAAGCGCGAGATAAAGCTCTTGCTTTACTGGAGAAAGTAGGCCTAGCAGATAAAACTGATTCCTTTCCGGCTCACCTTTCCGGCGGCCAGAAACAGCGGGTGGCTATCGCCCGGGCTCTAGCCATGGAACCCGAAGCCATGTTATTTGACGAACCTACCTCCGCTTTAGACCCAGAACTAGTCGGTGAAGTTCTAGCTGTAATTCGCAACTTGGCCAAGGACGGTATGACCATGCTCATCGTTAGTCACGAGATAAGTTTTGCCCGAGAAGTAGCTGACCGGGTAGTTTTTATGGAAGACGGTCGTATCCTGGAAGAAGGAGCACCCGCCCAGCTCTTCGTACATCCAAAAAAAGACCGTACCCGCAATTTTCTACGCAGCGTAATTTAAATCTAGCGTACTAGCACACAATTAATTAAGGCCGGCTTTAAGCAGTGTTTTAAAAACTTCCTTATGACACACGACTTGGCCGACCTTAATTAATTGTGTGCTAAATTTGCCCTATCGGTATTGCGATTATCTCGTCATATTATAATCCGCGCATCTAGTGCCATAGCCCCCGTATTGTAAACGCGTACCGGATTTAGGTCGATTTCTTTAATATCGGGAACTTCCACCAAGGCCTGTCCGACCTTGACTATTATATCAGCTACCGTATCGATATCGGCTTTCTCTTGCCCGCGGGCTCCGGTAAGCAGTGGGTACAGTTTAAGCTCGCGCAGCATTGCCAAGGCTTCTTGTTCGCTGATAGGGGCAACGCGGAAAGCTACGTCTTTTAGGACCTCTACAAAGATGCCGCCAAAACCCACCATTACCACCGGACCGAACTGCAAATCGCGCAGTCCACCGATGATAAGCTCAGTGCCGGGGCCGGCCTGCTTAGACACTAACAACCCATGAATATCCGCCTGAGGGACGTTTGCCAGAGCGTTAGCCACAATCCCCGTAAAAGCTGATCTCACTTGCTGCGGCAAATCAAGGTTTACCTTCACCCCATCAATATCGCTCTTGTGGATAATCTCTGGGGCAACTATCTTGAGAACTACTGGATAACCCAGCTTCTCGGCAATAGCCACGGCTTGCTCTTGATTCTGGGCCAACTCGGCCGCAACGAAGGGTACATCATACTGCCCCAAAATAGCTCGTGCCTCAGGCTCGGTTATATTGCGACGACTTTCCTTGGCCGCCCCAATAATATCAGACACCCGGGGTGGTACCTTGACTGAAGAAGCAGATAATGTCGTTCGTTCTTTCACTGCTTGCACGAGATTAGCTCTTCGCACCAAATTTACCATCGCCCGAGCAGCTCGTTCAGGCATTTCGAAGGTGGGAACACTACGCTGTTCTAAGGCTTCTCGGGCAGGCTGTACCCACTCACCGGCTAGATAACAAACAGTCACCGGTTTGTCGAAGACGGAAACGATATCAGCTGTAAGCTCTCCCATCTTTTTTGGTTGAAGAAAAGTAGGCGGTACACTAAGGTGCACAACCCCATCTACCCCAGGATCAGCTAGCATACAGCGCAGGGCATCGGCATGCTGCTTCTCATCGGCTGCAGCTGACATATCCACATAACCCTCGGTGTGGTCCACTATAGCCATAGGCGGGAGGACCTCTTTTAGTTTTTGCTTAGTCTCGGGATCGAGTTTAGCCAGTGTTACCTCCGGCGAAAGGCCTAACTCATCCATAGCAATAATCCCTGGTCCTCCGGCTTCGGTTAGCACCGCGATCCGATTTCCCCGGGGTAGCGGTTGCATAGAAATAGCCTTGGCTGCATCGAGCAGCTCTTCCACTGTATCCACCCGCAAAATACCCGCCTGCTTGAAAGCAGCCTGATATATGTTATCTGAACCGGCCAACGAGCCCGTATGGGAGGCCGCTGCCCCCTGCCCTACCTCACTCCGTCCCACTTTGAGAATAATCACTGGCTTGTCTTGACAAATGCTCTGGGCTACTTCTAAAAACTCGCGAGCATTATTGATCCCCTCCATATACATGGCAATAGCTTTAGTATCAGGGTCCTCACGATAATACTGCATTATTTCCAGCACATCTACATCAGCCTGATTACCTACGTGGGCCCACTTGGCAAAACCCATAGGCACTGCCTGGTTAGTGGCGAACATCATAATGGAGGCACCGAGGGCACCGCTCTGGGAGATAACACTCATATGACCGGGTACTTGCCGAATACCAGCAGCAAAAGTGGTGTCTAAGTGATTTTTCGTGTTCATGACTCCCACGCAGTTAGGACCGATTACACGGATTCCAGCCTCTTTAGCAATCGCCAGTACCTTTTTTTCCAGCTGGACTCGCTCCGGCTCTTTGGTCTCGCTGAAGCCAGATGCAATAATGACAGCTGCCTTGACATCTTTGCGCTTAGCCGCTTGTTCAAAGACTTCGGGCACAGCAAAAGCAGGAACACTCACCACCATCAGTTCCACCGTTTCAGAGATAGCGGCTAAATCGGTAAAACACTTAAGACCGAATAGTTCATCCAATTTTGGGTTAACCGGATAAACTGATCCGGTAAACTTTAGATCCAGCAGGTTTCGAACAATCTGATAACCTGCTTTGCCTGGATCCTGAGACGCCCCAATAACCGCTACACTGTTAGGATAAAAAAAATGGTTCAAAGATGTCACACCGTTACCTCCTCTTCGGACAACAATCGCTGCCACGACCGCTCAGCATTCTCGGTCAAAAACTGTATCTGTTCTTCAGATACGTGGCTAAAACGTCCTTGCGCTTTTATATACTCGGACACGGGTTTTAGGGTTTTAGGCTTTCTAGTTACTCGAAGCTGGCCATTTATCACTTCAAACAACGGCCACAGCCCTGTATCTACTGCCAACCGGGCGATGTTAATGGTCTCTTTTGGGGGGAAACGCCAACCGGTGGCGCAAGGCGTAAGAACGTGGATATAAACCGGGCCGTCGATTTCCTTCGCTTTTTCCACCTTGCGAGCAAAGTCTTCCATAAAACCAGCCGAAGCAGTAGCAATATATGGTATCCCCTGAGCCCGGAGCATACCGACAATGTCTTTCTTGGTTTCCGCTTTACCTGCCGGTGTGGTGGTGGTCCAAGCACCTAAGGGAGTAGCTCCTGACCGCTGGATGCCAGTGTTCATGTAGGCTTCGTTATCATAGCATATATATATGAAACGATGGCCCCGTTCCACAGCTCCAGATAACGCCTGCAAACCAATGTCCACCGTGCCACCATCGCCAGCAAAAGCCACTACGTGAACATCCTCTTTCCGCAGCACCTCCAAAGCCACTCGAATTCCTGAGCAGTAGGCAGCTATGTTTTCTAAGTTGGACTGAAACGCTGGTATGCGCCAGCCTGTTTCCGACCCATAGCCGGTAAGAATGGCCGAACAGCTAGGTGGGGTTAACATAATCGTCTTCGGGCCCAATACCTCCAGCGTTGCTCGTCCAATAAGTTCCATGGCGCAGCCTTCACAGGTGGTAATACCATGACTGACCATTGGTAACTGTTCCTTAAGTGCAGCTCCCATCTAGTCCATCTCCTCTCGTAAATCGATCCAAATAGGGCCTGGTTTCTCCATTGCTTGAGCTTCTAACTCTATAGTCTTGTTTACAGCTTTTTGCATAGTAGCAGCCGATAGATCACGTCCACCAAGACCCGCAATATAATTAAATACCGCCGGGCCTTCCATCAAGGGATAAAGGGCAGCCTTAACTTCCAGCGCAAGCGGCCCTTCCGAACCCAGCCCCCAGGATCGATCCAGGACAGCAATCCTTTGGGCATCCTTTAGAGCTTCTCGGACCATCTGTTTAGGGAAGGGACGAAATGAGGTAACCTTTAGCGTTCCTACCTTAATCCCTTTATCCCGAAGCTCCTTGGCCACCTGCCGAGCCGTCCCAGCACTGGAACCAAGGCTCACCACCACCACCTCGGCACCAGCACAATTTTCGGCCTTGATAGGTGAATAAGAACGGCCAAAATGCTGACCAAACTCCTGGCCTATACGAGGTAGCAAATCTAACGCCTCATCTAAGGCTTGTTTATGTTGGTACTTGATTTCGGTAAATATATCAGCTGATGTAAGCTGGTTAATAGTCATGGGGTTATCGGGGTCAAGACGAAGAGGTCCTGGCTCGTAAGGAGGTAAAAAAGCGTCAGCTTCGTGGATTTCCGGCACACTAACAGCCTCCGTACTGTGAGATACGTAAAAACCGTCTAAACAAAGCATTACCGGTAATAATACTTCTTCGGCTAAGCGATATCCAAGCAAAACCAAATCTAAGGCTTCCTGGCAATTCTCGGCATAAAGTTGGATCCAGCCCATATCCCGCTCGGCCATACTATCGGAGTGATCCGTCTGCAAAGACCACGGGCTAGGCAAGGCACGATTAGCAATAGCCATAACCATAGGCAGACGGTTTCCTGACGCCACCCCTACTATTTCATGCATGAGGGCTAAACCGGCACCGGCTGTAGCTGTAAACACCCGCGTACCCACTAAAGCTGCCCCCACAACAGCACTAAGGGCTGAGTGCTCTGATTCCACTGCTATATAACGAGCACCTGGCAAAGAACCATCGACGATAAAATCGGCCACTCTTTCTACAATAGGGGTCTGAGGCGTAATAGGATAAGCGGCCACCACCTTAGGCCTGGCGAGGCGTACTCCTTCGGCTACCGCCCAGTTGCCGTCTAAGGCTTTAATCTCGGCCATCGTCGCTCTCCTCCTCTACTAAATCAATCGCCTGACGCGGACAGACCGTAGCACAGATTCCACAGCCCTTGCAATACTCGTAGTTGATTGTTACTGGACGTCCTTTAATGATCACACCTACCGGACAATAGCGGGTACATATGCTACAACCGCTACACCGATCGGCAACTACTATCGGACGCTCCAGGCGCCAAGCTCCAGTTTTGGTGTCCGCTAGGCGCTCAGCATATATGCCTCTCTTACGAACACGTTCTTTCTTTTTCTTAGCGACCATAAATAATCGTCCTTTCATATGCCGCGCGAGCACAGGCGGCATTCTTTTCTCCTTTGCTCCCAGGCATAAACTCTTCTAGAGCGACGCAAATGGCATCAATCCCTACCCAATCCGTTGTACGGGCAAAAGCCCCAAGCATCGCTGCATTTGGCGGCACCGGGCCAATTATTTCCCTTGTTATGTGCCAAGCATCAACGCAGCCGGTACGAGAAAAGTAGGAGCCAATCTCGAGCTTAGCCGGATCGATGTCGGAGTTGGCTATAAGCAGCGCATCTTCTCTGGCTCCCTCACAAGGATTGATCCCTAAATCCAGCAAGAACAGATCGAACACAACAACCGCATGGGGATGATAGACATAAGTATGAGTAGAGATTGGCTCCTGGTCCAAACGAGCGAAGGTGAACACCGGTGCTCCTTTTCGTTCCTGACCAAAACTTGGCACCGCCTGGCCATATTTCCCCTCCTTGATGGCAGCTGCTACCAAAATTTTGGCAGCAGTCACTGCCCCCTGTCCTCCCCGGCTAAAAATCTTGATCTCCTTCATTTATGACGCCTCCTTGGTGCCAATGTATCCCGGGAAAAATTGATTAATTGTTTGCTCCGAGACCGGCTCTGTCATGGCGGTCACTGCAAAAATAAGGATAGTAGAGATAATTATCCCAGGAAAAATTGGATGGACGGCTTTCGCCCAGGAAAAGCCCATCTCCGTAAGAACTGCCCATATGGCTGACCCTAAGAAACCTCCGATGGAAGAATAATAAGCGCCCTCAGAACTTGTTCTTGGCCAAATGAGACCCAGCAGCATTGGCATAGCAAAAGCAGCACCCGTTAAAGCCACAGCATAAGATACGATGGTCAGCACCAACGTCGGAGTATAGAAAGCGCCGATCAAAGCCACCACCCCAACACCAAGCAAGGTCAGACGAGACACTTGAAGGTAATACTCGTCGGACTTCTTAATTCCATTAGGTTCATGGTAGCATTTGCGCAGCAAATCATGAGCAATAGCAGCACCAGAGAGAAGTAGCAGCGAAGAGACGGTAGACATGGCCGCCGCTGCTACTCCAGCCAAAGCAAAAGCACCCCAAAACGACGGTAAATACGTCTGAACCAATACTGGAAAGGCCTGGTCCGGAGTTTGGAGTTGATCCCAAACCAAAGCCCGGGCCGCACCGCCATAAAACACTGTTACACTAAAGAAAATAAGAATAAGTATTAACCCATAGGCCACCGACAATTTAGCAGTGTGCTCATCCTTAGCTGTGTACATTTTGGTAACAAACTCGATTCTAGTAAAGTAGGCGATGAACCATACCAAGTGCCAAGTCCAAAACCCAGTTTGTGTCCAGCCCACGCCGGTCAATGAAGTCCAGCCAGGAGCTGCGCTTTCCGCTGCCAAAGCCATGCCCGTAAGACCACCAAGCTGGCCCCACAACACTACCAGTAAAGCCCCCAAGCCTACCGTCATAAATAGCCACTGGGCTATATCGGTCCATACTGCTGCTAGCATTCCACCTATACTGGTATAGAAAACAAAAATGGCAGTAGCCAATACCAAAGAGACGGTAGGTGTTAGGCCAGACATTTGTTGCACTACCAATCCCATTGACTTAGTCTGAGCTATCAAGGAGACAACAGCTGAAACAAGAACAACAAAAGCAGAGAACGCCCTAAAACTGTTAGACTCGTAGCGATCGCCTAAGAAATCAGGTAGAGTAAAGCCGCCGAAGCGACGCAGTTTTTCCGCCATAAACAGCAAAACCACCAGGAAGCCCAAGGCAAAGCTCAAGTTGTTGAGTGTCGTCGCACCTTGAGCAGCAATAGCGCCAGTTCCGCCAATTATGGTACCCCCATGCATAATAGAAGCTAATATTGCCACGGCCAATACCGGAGCACCAAAACCACGGTTGCCAACCCAAAAATGAGTCGTAGATTTTTGCAAGCGTCCAGCAACAACGCCGATAACCACCATAATAAACAGATATAGTCCTAGGATAATAAGACCAATACTCATGCATTATTACCTCCTTCTCGTCATAGCATGTCTTAGTCGCCCTTACCGCTACCATAAGCATAAATAAGCTGAACTATTGCTAACCCAAACGGTATAATCCACAAAAACAATATACTATCTAGTGGAAAACCAAACATAAACCCCTTCACCCCCTTAAACAGCCACCTTTGTCTGCCTAGCGCATCATAACTGGCAGCTTTCACTTCGATATTAGGTATTCAAAACTAGTATGCCAATAATATGGCATACTATTTATTAAGAGAAAAACAAAAACTCCGCACTTAGGCAGAGTTTTTACATAAGCTACATCCTGTCTGTCTAGCCTGTCCAGAGCGAAGCGTAGGAAGCAAGCGTAGGAAGCGAGCAATGGATCTTAACAAAATTCTTTACTACGTTCGGGATGACACCATTACTCTCTTATGACACCCCTCTTTAATACGGTATTTTTTAGCAATTCGGTTGTCCCGCTATTTTAGTCGACGCGGTGGCCGTGGGCCAAAGTACTGATAATAATGACACTCAAGGCGACCATTATACAGCTTCCGTCGTTTGCTTGCCCGGCGATTAAATAATCGCTCAAAATCTTTATGCGAAGTTAATATGAAAAAAGACCAAGTATCCAAAGGGGATAGTACACTGCCCAAATCTTGGTAGATCTGCTCCGCCTCTTTAATTTCTCCTAACCGATGACCATATGGTGGATTAGCAATGAGATATCCATATTTGTGTTTACTACTAAGGTGGCGAAAATCTTGCCTTTGCCAGTGAATAGCATCTTCTACTCCTACCTGTCTGCTATGATAACGGGCCAAACTTAAAACCTCGGAATCAATGTCAGTACCACGAATATCCAGTGGTTCATTAAGTTTGGCCATATGGCGGGCTTCTTCTCGTGCCTGTTGCCAATAGGCAGCTTTTATGTTGGGCCAACTCTCGGCTACAAACGTCCTTCTTAAACCTGGAGCTATGTTTCGACCAATCATAGCTGCTTCAATCGGGATTGTGCCGGATCCACAAAAAGGATCCCATAAGATCTGGGGGCTAGTCCAGTTACTAAGAAAAACCATGGCCGCGGCCAGCGTCTCTCTAAGCGGAGCCGCTGCTGTCAACTTGCGGTAACCACGTCTATGTAGCCCTGCACCCGATGTGTCGATAGTAAGAGTAGCTACATCCTTTAACAGTGCTACCTCTACCTTATAACACGATCCGTCTTCAGGAAACCAATTCAGACGGTACTGCTGTTTCATTTTCTCGACAATAGCCTTCTTAACAATAGCCTGGCAATCAGGTACACTATATAAGGTAGAACGAACCGATTTCCCCTCTACCGGAAAACAGGCGTTCTTCGGCAACCATTCGGGCCAAGGTAAGGCTTTAGTCTGCTCAAACAGCTCTTCAAACGACATAGCCTTAAATTGGCCCATTTTTAGGAGCAAACGATCAGCGGACCTGAGCCACAAATTGCACCGGCAAATCGCCAGCTCGTCAGCAAAAAAAGTGACTTTACCGTTTTCTACCTTGCAGTCTTCATACCCTAATTGTTTAAGCTCTCGCGCCACTACTGCTTCCAAACCAAAAGCTGCCGTGGCAATAAGCTCTATACAGGCCATATAAGTCACCTCAAATTCTTTCTCTTTCGCGTACTCCAATAGCTTCCATTATACTGTATGAACAATAATAATCAAAATAAGATTTGGTTGCCGCGACAATAGTCGACTCCATATGTCAAGGGACAGTGAAAATGTCACCCCAAAACATGCTCATTTGGACTGACAAAATGTCCCCCAAGTAAATTCAGAAAAAGCGATGGCCACTAGGCAACCCTGTTTGATTGTAGCCAGCGTCCGGAA
>JBMNSQ010000002.1:0-40277 GCA_050945275.1 bacterium
TATGACCCGCTACCCCTCGAGCTCCTGGATCTACGTCTTCGTCACTGATGGAATAACCTCTTTGCCTAATGAGGGCTACCTCTTTTTCCAAATCTTTAGCGCTGGTTATGGTACTTTGCGTAAACTTTGTCATTGGCATCTGAGAAATTAGCCCTTTTCTGCGCTCTTCATCGTCTATATAAGCTAGCAATAGCTTAGGGCAAGCGCCTGCATGCAAGGACGGTACCCGTAGTCCAATTTTTGCAGTAAGTTTAAGACCGTGGTTTCGTTCGCGTTTATCGATACAAACAGCGACGTCACCATCTAGTACAGTCAGATGGAGGGTCTCTTCAGTTCTTTCCACCAGCTCATCCAATGTGGGCTTAGATGCCAAAAGTAGAGCATTAGTGGGCTCAGCTATTTCCCCCAAAACATAGACCATGTACCCAAGACAATATTTTCCTGTGGCCGGGTTCAGTTGTAGTAATCCGTTTTTCTCCAAGGTCTTAACTAAACGAAACACCTGATTCTTATTGGTCTCAAGCAGGTCTGCCAGTTCTGTAATGCCGTACTCATGCGGCGGCATAAGAAACTGTTTTAAAAGTCTCACCGCCTTTTCGACCGCTGTAATCACATACGGTAACCTTTTACCCCCCGTCTTCATCGTAACCCCTTCTTGTTATATGTAGTCTAACGCAGTTATGATAGATATAAATTAGACTTATTTTATACCAGTAAGCTAATCATGGCAACCTACTTCAGTTCTTCCTATATGCGATAGTCGCTTAATATTGCCTGATTTTCCCCACTTATCGCGTTTATGTAACCTTTAACGACACAAAGAGCAAAAACCCCCTAAAGCCGTTCGGCCAAAGGGGGCTAAGTGGAAAACAAGATCGCTGTTTTGGTTATTTTCCCCTATATTACTGCTGCTGTTGGTTGGGTTGCTGAACTTGCTGCAGCTGCTGAACCGACTGATCAAGTACCTGGCTCATCTGAGCAAAAACTTGGTTTGATTGAATAGCCTGTTGAGCCTGCTGCAGTGATTGCATGGCTGATTGTAGTGCCTGTTGAACTTGCTGATCGGTTTGCTGCGTCTGTTGTAGCGCCTGTTGTTTTAATTGGTTAAACATCTGTTGGAACTGAGCCGGACTTTGTCCACTGGCAGAAGCTGCTTGCTGAGCCAATTGCTGAAATTGTTGAGTAGCTTGATGTCCAGTATTTGACTGCTGACCTGCTCTAGCACTGAGTGAACTCAGTTTCTGATTCACTTGCTCTGTCACCTCGTCTTGGATTTTTTGATCTTCCCAATCGGAGTATTCCGCCATAGTGAAACCTCCTTTTACATGATGAGTTACATACCTAAATTGCCCTGACCTCTGCGCTTTTATGTGTTTCTGTTTGCATTACTGCAAGTTATAACGAAAACCAAATTCATTGATATTGTAGGTTACTTGGTGCATAATACGGCTCTTGTCTATCCCTTGTTTTAAATTGAGCAGCGCCATTTCTGCCTGACTTAGTTTGGTTAGTATATCACCATTTACAATAGTACTGCCTTGAGCAGGTTGCGAATTTGTTACCTGTCCCTGTGCGCTGGACTGGGTTTGAGCAGTTTGTACTTCTAGGTTTTTTATTTCCTGGCTCAAGCTGGTTAGCTCAGTTAGAAGATCCTGCAAGCTTGTGCGCACTAAATCTTGGTCTTTTTGGACTTGCTGTAGCCCCTGGTGAGCCTGATCTTGCACATTGGTGGCTTCTTGGTTCAATTGTTTTAGTTGGTTATCCATTTGTTTCAAACCTTGAAGTAACATTGTGCGTTTCTGCGCTACCATTTCTTGTTTTAGCAAAGCATTATTGTTCTTAGCCGAGATCGAAGCGATTAAACCATTTTTCTTCCCCATTTCTTGCTCCAATGTTTGTAGGGTTTGATCCACCTGGGTAGTGAAACCTTGCTGTTTTTGGCCTAAATCTTGCAATTGAGTTTGAATACCCCGCATTAGATTTTGCATCTGCTGAACAAGATTAAGTAAGTTGTCCTGGTGCGTTTGGTAGGCTGTTTGGACCGCATTATGCTTCTCTTGAACCCGCCTAATTAAATCGGTCGGAGTTGTCATGGTCGATATCTCTCCCTTTAACAGACTGCACTTTGCTCAGTATTCCCTGTTTTAATTTCTCCATGTACCAAAACATCAACCCAGTGGCTGGAGTCAAATTTGGCCAGCTGATATAACGTAAAAAGCCTAAATTAAGCTGCTACGAACCGGGCACAATAATAAAAACCTTTGAAGGAGGAAATCAGATGGCACTTATCCGTTGGGATCCGTTTTCTGAACTGGAACCGTTTCGGGAGGATTTTAGCCGGCTCTTTGATCGCTACAGCAATTTGTTTGGAATGCGAAGCTGGCAACCAGCGTTGGACCTAGTGGAAAACAATAACGATTTTGTTCTTAAAGTAGAAGTGCCGGGAATGGAACCGGAAGATGTGGACATAACGGTAACCGACAATTCGGTGGTCATCAGTGGCAGTATGAGTCAAGAAGAAGAAAAGAAGAATGAAGGTGGCTATCTTAGGTCGGAGCGGCGTTATGGTAAGTTTATGCGCAACATAGCGTTACCGGCAGAGATTGTACCAGACAAGACAAAAGCCACTTTCAAAAACGGTCTACTGACAATAACCTTGCCCAAAGCGGACCCAGGGCGAACTAACGGGGTTAAGATCAAGATAGACCACCTGCAGTAGGGCACGATATAGCACCATCTTACCTCCCTCCCCATAAACTATAGAGCGAATCCATTTTGGAGAGGGAGGAGGAACTTTATGACCACGACAGAAAAGAAAGAGCAAGATCAACCGCAGGCTCTAAATTTGGAAGCCGAACAATACCACCGGCATGTTCATACCCACAACGGTGTTACCTCTGTAGATATGGGACACGTCCACGAACACCCAGGAGTAACCGGTGTAGCCCAAGGAATGGGGGAAAGCCATTATCACCGCATTTGGGGAGCCACTAGTTTTAATCGTGGCCATTTTCATGTATATGACGCCAATACTGGCCCGGCCATAATGACCGGCCAAGGGCATCATACGCATTATGTCCAGCTGCGGACTTCATTTAACGATGGTCATTCCCATACCATTATGGGATTTGTGGAAATCCTAGGTCGGGAAATGAAACACGAACATTAATTTTACGGGGGCAATTGCCCCCGTAAAAAAACCTTTTCTCTGTTCTGGTGTTCCCAGCTTCAAAGAAAAGGTCTACATAAAAAAATGATTACCTTTGATAAAATGGTTATTTGGTTTCAGCTAATTTTAACGCATTAGCCACAGCCTCGTTCCAGCTTTTAGTGGAATGAGTAGCTCCGGATACATTGTCTACCGGCCCACCGTTTGTCTCCACAAACTTAGCTGGTAATTCTTTGTGTGCATCTACCGCTTCTTGCCAGGGGTAGGTGTTATAATCTTTAAACTCACCGTTCTCGGTAACTTCTTTTAGCTCTACCGCCGTTACTTTGTCATTTTCAATAGTTACAATAGCTAAGGAAGCTAAGGAGTAGCCGTAGTCGCTATCCGATGATTTACCCATAAACACTCCATCAAAGTATCTGGTGCTAACAGACGGGTTCACCTTTGCTTTTTCAAGAGCTCTGGCTACAGCTTGCTTGTAGTTCATGCTACTGATGGTAGCACCGGAAAAATCATCTACCTCGGCTGAGTTGGTCTCGACAAAACGTTGACCCATTTCTTTGTTAGCCTTAACAGACGGCTCGTATTTATAGCTGCTAAAATCTTTTTCTACACCTAGCTCAATAATCTCGGACAGCCCTACTTTGGAAATCTTACCCTTGTTTATGGTAACCACGGCTACGCTATAACCATGGTCATCAACATCTGATGTTCCTTGGTACGTACCATCATTATAAGTTGCTTGGGCGACAGGTTTCTGGGCGGCAGGTTTTTGCTGTGGCCCTTGAGTTACACTACAACCAGCTACGATTACCACTAGTACCACTATCATCAGAGACATCACAAAACGTTTCATTCTTTTAGCTCTCCTCCCCCTGAGCATAAACCCAATAAAATAATCTGGCCCTTTAACGCTTTGCGGTCTAGATCATTCAGCACCCCCTTTCAATGTGCCGAAATCGCATACATACCGGTATTGTTACTTTTTGGCTAGTGTTGATTTTCGCCCTATCTGTTTGTTTTTTAACTATCTTGTTTTTTCGCTTACACTATTATACACAAAAGTACCAGCGATGACAAGAAAATAATTTGAAAAATAAATGTGCTATTATAATCCCTTGTACCGGTGCAATTGCTGGAAATTAATAAGGAAGCCGTCTATGAAAACGGCTTGCCTAGCAGAAGTAAGGTTCGCGAATTGTCACCTTAAATGTGCGCTACTCAGCGAACTTATTCCCATTGTTATCCTTTTGTTATACCCCCGCCTAGTAGGGGTGCAAGGCTTTAGTGCTCTGATTAATATCCTAGATTCTCTCGTACCAGGATCACCTCTAGCTCGGTTAGGCTAGGGCAACGATCGATTATTACCGTCACTCGGCACATCCGTCCCGATGCATTGCAGTCGTTACACTGACCGGCAACCCCACAAGGAGTCCCAGTGTTTAGACGCTGGGCATTCTTTGGCGCAGCCACTTGGTGTATACGGTCAAAAGCAGCCTCTAGATTCGGAACTACTTTGTTTTGACCGCAAACCAAAATCACCTTAGGAGGTCCGAACACCATAGCAGCCACTCTGTTGCCGACACCATCGATATTTACCAGACGACCATCCTCTGTAACGGCGTTGGAGCTAGCTAAAAAAACATCTGATGTAAGCTGGCCACGTCTTAGAGCCATAACCTCTTCTGGTGTTTTGCCGCGCCAATGCCAGTATATGGAGCAATCTTTGGCTTCCAGCCCCTCTACTACATCCAGCGATTCAATAGTGCGAGAGCCACCGATCCCTACCTTTTGCCCGGGCTGAACTTCTTCTAGGATAATCTGTTTGGCTTCCTCAGCTGTGGAAACGATACGGGTCTTGATGCCATGCCCTTCCAGAGACTTTTGGGCCCTAAGCAGTCTTTCCTCCAACCGAAACCGCCCCTTTCTTAAATCATCACTATGTTAATATTCAGCATAAAGGGGCTCATTCCTGCTAACAAAGCACGGAACGAGACGGGACTTGTTCCCTACCGCATCCAAGACGGGTCTTTACCGTGCACTAAAATACCTGCGGGCCGGGACGACAGAGGCCAGACTGCAAGATAGTCCCTACAAGTGGAAAACGGGTGCTTTGCATTATCTCTGTGCCCGCCCAAAAACAAAACGGCACAAAGGCCGTTTTGCTTTAATAATGATAAGGCTCGTTGGCGTTTATTTTGCAGGCACGATACAGTTGCTCCAGTAAAATAAGGCGGGCCAGTTCATGAGTAAAGGTAAGGCGGGATAGAGAAAGAACTAACCCTGCCCGCTGAAGGACAACCGGGGACAATCCTAGGGTACCGCCGATAGCCAGGGCCAAGCGGCTATGACCCTGGGCTGCCAGTTTCTCAAGCTGGGACGCTAGCTTCACCGATGTGAATTGCTGCCCTTCTTCGCTCAAAGCAATTAGATACTCGCTCGGTTTCATTGCTGCTAATATAATTTGAGCTTCTTGGTCTTTAATGGCATTTATTGTGGCAGTACTTAGGCGAGCAGGAACTTTGGCCGCCGGTAAAATCACCAGTTCTGTCCTGGCGTATGGCTGCAGGCGTTTAAGATACTCGCGGTTACCAGCGGCGATGAAATTAGTTCTCGTCTTACCTAAGGTGAGAATACGAATTTGCAGCATTTAGACCGGATAGTACGGTTTCGGTCCGTCAGCAGCTGCTTCTTCAGCTATATCGTAATCTACTTTGGTATTAGCTGCTAGACGCTCTTTAAGAAATCTTTCTGCCACCTGCGGGAAGATAGCATATGAAAGCACGTCTTCTGGTTTTTGCATATAAGCGGCAATTCCTTTTTTGGCCTCTTCCATGCCAGGCTCAAGCAGATCGGCTGGGCGGCAGGTAATAGGCTCTTCATCGCCGATAACTTTTTTCTGTACTTCTGGATCGATAGGAGCCGGAGAACGGCCATAGTAACCTAGCACATAATTCTTGACTTCTTTAGGAACCACTTTATACCGTTCGCCCATGAGCACATTAAATACTGCCTGAGTACCGACAATTTGGCTGGTAGGTGTAACCAGTGGAGGATAACCTAGCTCTTTTCTTACTTTGGGTACTTCAGCCAAACAGTCACGGTATTTATCTAATGCCCCTTGCTGCTGTAGCTGGGAAGCCAAGTTAGAGATCATGCCACCGGGTATTTGATAAGAAAGAACATTGGTATCGACACCGCCGGAAATAGCGGCAAATTTGTCATAATCCTTCTTAACTTCACGCCAGTAGTCAGCGATCTCAGACAGCTTCTCTAGATCTAAGCCAGTATCGTACGGCGTACCAGCTAAAGAAGCTACTAAGGACTCAGCCGGAGGTTGCGATGTTCCCAGGGCTAATGGGGAGCTAGCCGTGTCTAGTAGATCTACCCCGGCTTCGACAGCCTTCAGATAAGCCATGGAGGCCATACCGCTGGTATAATGGCAGTGAAGGCTGATGGGCACTGGTACTTCCTTCTTTAGCTCTTTTACTAGATCAAATATAGTGTAAGGTGTAAGTAGTCCAGCCATGTCTTTAACGCAGATGGAATCCACACCTAGGCTCACTAACTCTTTAGCAATGCTAACATAAAGCGGAATGTCATGAACCGGGCTAATGGTATACACTACCGTACCCTGGGCATGAGCGCCAGCTTCTTTGGTGGCCCGAATGGCTGTCTGCATGTTGCGCACATCGTTTACGGCGTCGAAGATACGAACTACGTCGATGCCGCCCTTAACCATTGCCTTAACAAATTTTTCTACTACATCGTCAGGGTAATTGCGATAGCCTAGTATGTTTTGTCCGCGCAGTAACATTTGAAGTTTGGTGTTTTTGACGTGCTTCTTAATGGTCCACAACCGTTCCCATGGATCTTCATTAAGAAAGCGCATGCAGGTATCGAACGTGGCGCCGCCCCACATTTCTAAAGACCAGTATCCGATGGAGTCAATTTTCTCCAGAATGGGAATCATGTCTTCTGTCTTCATGCGGGTGGCAAATAAACTTTGGTGAGCATCTCTGAGCGAAGTGTCGCATAGTTTAGGGGCGCGTTTAGCCATGACAAAACTCCTCCTTATCTTGGGCTTGTGTCTAAGAACTTCTTAGTATTGTATTTCTGCATACAGTATACAATTCCTTCTTTCCGAGCAATTATTTAACGATTAGGACTCGATGTTGGAACCACTGTTACCTTGATGACCTGGCCACGACGGCTTAGAGTTAATTGTATCTTCTCACCGACACGAAGATTAGACAGTATTTTTGTGAAATCGCTCAAGGTACGAATGTTATTCGTGCCAACCTTAGTAATAACGTCACCAGGTTCAATCCCTGCTTGCTCAGCCGGACTGCCGCGGTATACGTCCAAAGCCACTACACCTTGTCTGTCTTTTAGATCAAAATAGGCGCTTATTTCGCGGTTAATGGCCGCAACATAAATACCTAACCACGGTCGACGTACCTGGCCATGGGCCAGTATTTCTTCGACAATAGGGCGCGCTTGGCTAATGGGAATAGCAAAACCCATTCCTTCCGCCGCTTGAGCTTTAGCTGAGTTAATAGCCACCACTTCCCCTCTAGCGTTCACTAGGGGCCCACCGCTGTTACCAGGGTTGATGGGGGCATCGGTTTGAATAAGGTTCTCTAAAATTTTGCCATCGTCGGTCTCAATGGTACGATTAAGAGCACTGATAATGCCAGCGGTAACACTGCGCTGAAACTCTAGCCCCAGTGGGTTGCCAATCGCGACTGCTAACTCTCCTACACGCAAACCATCAGAATCACCGAACAAGGCTGGCGTAAGTCCGGTAGCTTTCACTTTTACCACCGCTAAATCCATACCTGGATCGGTGCCCACCACCTGACCCGCTACCTGTCGACCGTCAGCGAGGGTAACTGTAATATCGGTCGCCCCGGCCACCACATGGTCGTTGGTTAAAATATAACCAGTGGGATCAAAAATAACACCGGAACCAACCCCGCCTTGTTCCACCGTGCCGTAAAACCAGTCGTAAGCCCGCTGCCGGGTAGCGATTCCTACTACCGTTGGCCCTACCCGTTCGGCCACAGCGCTAATAGTAGCATAAGGATGCAAAGTCGTGGTCTCACCCGCGCTTGGTGACGGCTCTGCTGGCCCCGGTACTCTCTGTGGCGTCCTAAGCAGCCGCCCCGGATAGCCACCATCAGAGCGCAGAGCGACCCCGGCGATAAATGCTCCTATTAAGAGTAACATAACTAAGGGAACTTGCCAACGTTTACTAAACTTATTTTTCTTCACACTGTTTCCTCCTTCGGGACTCTGCTATTAGAATCGTTACCGTAAAGTTTGGGGGCATCTGGCCCAAGGCTTTACTCGGTTGCCGGCCCACCTCATGCTTCGCGGCGTCCCTTAGAACGAACGAGCTCGGCTCATTCGGGCCGCCTCTGAACTCGCCCCTTTGGGGCTCAGACATGCATCGGCGGTTTCCCTCATTCGACTCACTCTTTTTAATGAGGGCTAAGCTCCGCTTTGAGGATGGGCCGGGCACCCTGTTATCGCAGGTACAGTGACAGGGGGCAGTCTCCGTGTTAGTCTGTATCCATAACACCTGTCATTTAGAGCACAGAGAAGAATCTAATTGCAAAATCAGGGATAAAGATGTTTCCGTTCTACTAGCAGTATTTCCGCCGCGGGAAGAAACATTACAAAAAGAGGGCAGCATTGCCGCCCTCTTTCATAGAGTCGCTCTCTAAATTCCTTTGGCTCGTACAATATCTTTAACTTTCATAAGACGGGTTAAGTTAGCTCGCTCGCTTTCATCCAGCTTCATAGTGATATAACGAACAGTGCTTTGAAGCTCGGGAATCATGACGTGTTCCAGCGCGTTAACCCGCCGCCTTGTGCGTTCGATTTCGTCGGCCAACAGGGTAACCGCCTTTTCCATTTCCGCCAGCTCCAGCAGCCGCGGAAGAAGCTCCGATAAGGTACTGATAGAATCGTCTAGCTCACCTGATGTTTCGGCAAAACCGTAGGGGTAAATACTGGCACTGGCTTCGCCTACTTGCCTCCAGCTAAGCTTGGGAGCGTGTACACTCATAATGTTTTGTACGCCCATGTCCACCTCTAGTTGCACCTGAGGAAACATGATCGCCTCTTCTACTGATTCGGCTGACATAACAGCCCGGGCCAGCATGAACTTCTGGAAAGAACGAGCCAAACGTCCCTCTACTTCTTCGCGCAGTTCCTTATTCTTTCTTACTAAGATAAGAAACTGACGCATAAGCTCGTCGCGTTTATCCTTGAGTAGCTTATGGCCTCTGACAGCCATGGCTAGCCGCCGCTTGAGGCGGTTTAGCTCCATGCGGGTCGGATTCACCCTAATTTCCATGGGCTACTCCTCCCTTTGCGGGGGTAAATATTTATCCAGATATTCATCACGGATACGTTTGAGCTCGGTCCGCGGCAGCATGGACAGAAGCTCCCAGCCAAGATCCAGCGTCTGGATAATGGTACGGTCCTCTTCCTCACCCTGCTGAATATAGCGGCTCTCGAACTCGTCGGCAAACCGAGAAAATACCTTGTCAGCCTCGGACAAAGCCGCTTCGCCCAAAATAGCCGCTAGCTCCTTGGCTTCCTTCCCACGGGCATAAGCAGCGTATAGCTGGTTCATGGTGTCAGCGTGATCTTCCCTGGTCTTACCTTCACCAATACCCTTGTCCTTTAGACGGGACAAGGAGGGAAGCACGTCAATCGGCGGGTAAATACCCTTTCGGTGAAGATCACGGCTTAAGATAATCTGACCCTCGGTAATATAGCCAGTAAGGTCTGGAATGGGGTGGGTCTTATCGTCTTCCGGCATGGTTAAGATGGGGACCTGGGTAACTGAACCTTGGGCTCCCTTGACCCGTCCGGCGCGCTCATAAATACTGGCCAAGTCCGTATACAGGTAACCGGGATAGCCGCGGCGACCGGGTACTTCTTTTCGGGCTGCCGAAATTTCACGCAACGCTTCGGCATAGTTAGTCATGTCTGTTAGGATAACGAGCACGTGCATATCTCTGTCGTAAGCCAAGTATTCAGCCGCTGTCAGAGCCATCCGAGGAGTAGAGATACGCTCAATGGCCGGGTCGTCGGCCAGGTTCATAAAGAGTACCGCCCGCTCAATGGCACCGGTCCGCCTAAAGTCGGAGATAAAGAAGTCGGCCTCCTCAAAGGTGATACCCATAGCCGCAAAGACGACGGCGAATTTAGTATCGGTACCCAACACCTTGGCCTGACGAGCAATCTGGGCCGCTAACCGCGAATGGGGCAAACCGGAAGCTGAGAACACCGGTAGCTTCTGACCCCGCACCATGGTGTTAAGGCCGTCAATGGCTGAGATCCCCGTTTGAATAAACTCAGACGGGTAGTCACGAGCAGTAGGATTGATGGGGTAGCCATTAATATCGCGCCGTGCCTCGGGGATGATGCGCGGACCGTCATCACGAGGACGACCAAGACCGCTGAACACACGACCTAAGATATCAGGCGATACGCCCAGTTCGAGACCACGGCCTAAGAAACGAACTTTGGCAGTCTTTAAGTTAATGCCCGAAGTACCCTCAAACACCTGCACTAGCGCCGTATCACCGGATACTTCCAGTACTTGGCCACGGCGGGTGCTGCCATCAGAGAGCTCAACTTCTACCAGTTCATCATATTTAACATCGGCTACTTTTTCCACCAGCATCAACGGACCGGCTATTTCGGAAATAGTACGATATTCTTTAGGCAACATCCTCACCTCCCGCCGTAGTTGTCGCTGCTACCTGTGCTTTTATTTCGGCTTCGATGTCATCAAACACACTAATCTGTTCCTCAGGCGTATACTTGGCCCTGGCAATACGTTCTTTGACCGGTAAGTCCATTAACTTTTCTAGATCGGCACCTTTATCTAATGCCCGTTGGCATTCCTGATGAAGTGTCATTATTAGTTTAATCATGCGTTTTTGTTTCTCTAAGGAGCAGTACGTATCTACATCGTGGAAAGCGTTTTGGAGTAAAAAGTCTTCACGAATAGATTTAGCAGTTTCTAGCGTCAGTCGCTCCCTGGGCGACAGTGCATCTACACCGACTAAGCGGACAATCTCTTGCAGCTCGGACTCTTCCTGCAGGAGACGCATGGAATCAATGCGCATCTTTGTCCACTCGTCACCTAGGTTTTTGCGGACATACTCCTCGATATTATCAAGATATAAAGAGTAACTAAGGAGCCAGTTAATGGCCGGGAAGTGACGGGCATAAGCTAAGGAAGCATCCAAACTCCAGAACACCTTAACAATACGCAAAGTACTTTGAGTAACCGGCTCCGACAAGTCACCGCCAGGAGGCGAAACGGCACCTACAGCCGTTAGCGCACCTCGGCGCTGGTCTTGTCCTAAGCAAGTTACGCGTCCTGCCCGTTCGTAGAATTCGGCCAGACGAGAACCTAAATAAGCAGGATACCCTTCCTCGCCCGGCATCTCTTCTAACCGGCCGGACATCTCGCGCAGGGCCTCGGCCCAACGAGAGGTAGAGTCGGCCATGAGAGCAACGCTATAGCCCATATCACGGAAGTATTCGGCAATGGTTATGCCGGTATAGATAGAAGCCTCTCGCGCCGCCACTGGCATGTTAGAAGTATTGGCAATGAGTACAGTTCGCTTCATTAGAGGTTCGCCGCTCTTGGGGTCTTCTAGTTCCGGAAACTCCATAAGAACGTCGGTCATTTCGTTGCCCCGCTCACCGCAGCCGATATAAACAACTATCTCAGCATCAGCCCACTTGGCTAATTGGTGCTGCACAACTGTCTTGCCGCTGCCAAAAGGCCCCGGAATACAAGCTGTACCGCCCTTAGCCACAGGGAAGAACATGTCGATAACCCGTTGTCCGGTTGTCATAATCTCCTCCGGTGGCAACTTGGCCACATAAGGACGACCATGGCGCACCGGCCATTTTTGCATCATGGTAACATCTACTAAACCTTGATCGGTCTTAATTTTAGCTATTACATCGGTGACGGTAGCCGCACCACTGTAGATTTCGGCTACTTCGCCCGTTACCCCGACAGGCACCATAATACGATGCTCTACTACTTTGGTCTCTTGCACAGTGCCTAAAATATCCCCAGGACCCACCTGGTCGCCTACTTTGGCTACAGCTACAAAGTCCCATTTTTTCTCCCTGTCAAGAGCATTTACTTCCACACCGCGGGTAATGTAAGTGCCCACTTGGTTTTCAATCATATCCAACGGCCTTTGAATACCGTCGTAAATAGACTCAATGAGGCCCGGTCCCAGTTCCACCGAAAGCGGCGCTCCGGTAAGGTAAACCGGCTCTCCCGGGCCGATACCGCCGGTTTCCTCATAAACCTGAATGGAAGCTTTGTCGCCATGCATCTCGATAACTTCTCCAATAAGGCGCTCATCGGAGACGCGTACCACGTCGTACATCTTGGCTTCTTGCATGCCTTCAGCTACCACTAGGGGGCCGGAGACCTTAATTATCCTGCCAACGCCCAAACTTACCTACCCTCTTTCCCAAATAAGATATCTGCGCCGACAGCCTTTTCCACATTGCGCCTAATTTGGTCCATCCCTATACCTAGGCTGCCTTGACTGCTAGGAATTGGAACCAAGATAGGAGTTCCTCTCTTCATGAACTCCAGAGTGGTTTCTTTAGCTGCTGCCGCCGCCTGCTCGGTAATAAACACCACGCCGTACGTGTCGTCCCCGGCAATATTCTTTAATGCTGCCTTGGCCTGCTCTTCCCCGCTAACCGGAAAAGCAGTCACGCCAACAGCTTTGAATCCTAAGATAGAGTCACGGTCACCGATAACAGCTATTTTAGGCATAGACATCACGCAGCCTTTCCTTGATATCGTCTGCGGGAAGGCCGTTGATTTTCCCCACCATGACAATACGAATTAGTTTAGCCTCGTTCTCTTTTGCCCATAGATAGGCTACCAAAGGCTCTGGTCCAAAAGCAATCAGACTTGTTTCTTTCATATAGCTAAGAAGGAAGTTATCAGCTAGCTTTTCGTACATAGTGAGGCTGCCCTCTTGTTCCCAAGCGGCTACGCCGTCAGCTACTACGTATCCCCATGGGTCGCGGGAAAAACGGTCGGCAAAAGCTGTGAGCGATTCGTCCAGCTCTGCTAAGAAAAAATCCAGCTTTAACTTGCCTCCCGGGATAAACACTTTGCCGAGTAGCTCACGGGCCCTAAGTCCATCGTCTTCGGCTACATGCCGGACACGAATAAAGCTTTTAATGTTGGTAAGATCGGCCTGAAGGGCAACAAAATCTTGCAGGAACGATTGCTTATGCTCACTTAGAAAACGACTAAGATAAGCATAGTATGCTTTATCCAAAGTGGTATCCACCAATTGAGGATCGGCTGTTTCCTTAAGAGCAGCCTGTGCTTCCTCGGCGGCCTGGGCAATCTCTGACGGTAATTCCTTGAATTTGCCCTCGCCAACCATCGCTTTCATTTCATCGGGGGCGACTGTTCCCGAGGTAACTAAGATATCGCTTACATCCTGCTGTAAATACTGTCCTTTTATCAGGATCTTAAGATTTAGTACATCGTATTTCAAGAAAAACAGGTCAGTAAGCTCCGGGTGAGGCGATATTTTCCAAAACAGTTGCCTGACGGCAGAGATTTCACTGCGGAGAATATCCTCATATTCGTAGGGACTGCTAATGCGCGATACCTGTGCTTGGTACGCAGTCTCGCTTAGTATCTTTATCGCTTCTGTAGCATCACGGGCCTCGGCCATACGCTCGATTTTCCCCTTATCCAGGAGTCCTCTTTCTAAAGCTCGGACCCGCGTTACCGAATGGGCATAATCCGTTTTCTTGCCTTTCACCGCTTAGCCTCCTTTCCCGGCCGGCTAATCTCAGCTGGCAGGAAAGAGGACACTGGCAACTTCCTGCTCTAATTCATCCCTGCTCAGCTTTAAAATAAGTTCAAACGAGTAATTGTTTTCCACACCACCGGCACTGAGGATAAAGCCCCCCTGCAGCTGCCGCGTCTCTTTAGCCAGCGTTAGTGCCCCCACTTTCCCCTGGGCTTTAAGTTCTTCGTTAATAGCATTAATAAAGCTACTGTCTATCCGTTTTGTATCGTGATCGGCTATCACTACTTGCTCGGTTCCTGTCTCCACTGCTGCCAGGAGAATGGGCTTTAGAAGCTGTTGATATTTGTCAGCCGGTAACTGCTGCAGCTTTTGAATAGCCAAGGAAAAAGCCTCGTCTATTAACTCTTCCTTAGTTTTTAGTTCCTGCCGCCTAGAGCGCATAGCAGCCATAGCCAATGTGCGGCGTTTTCTCTCGTCGGCTTCCCTCTCGGCCGCCGCCAAAATATCTGCCCGTTCCTTTTCGGCTCTGGCTTTAGCTTTAGCTATAATCTCGGCAGCTTGTTTCTCGGCTTCAGCTATTACCGCTTGGGCTTCTTCTTTAGCACGCTGGCGGATGCGCTCTTTAAGTGCTTCCACACCAGCCACCATTAAATCGCCACCCCTCTAACGAGAAGGAGAGTGGCTAGGAGGGCCAGCACAGCATAGGTCTCAACCATGGCCGCATACGTAACAGCTTGGCCTAGGGCTTCCTGACGTTTGGCCACTAGGCTGACACCCGCAGCAGCTGCTTTTCCCTGAGCAATAGCTGATAACCAACCGACAATAGCAATAGGCATAGCTGCCATAAGAAGCTGCAAGCCCTGCATGGTAGTAACAGCGGCCATCTGTCCGCCAAATACACCCAACTTGATCATAATAAGAAAACCCGAGAGAAGACCATAAATACCCTGGGTGCCAGGAATAGCCTGCAGCAGCAAAGTCTGACCAAAACGCTCTGGTTGCTCAGCAACTAATCCTGTTGACGCCTCGCCCACTAGACCAACACCGATTGCCGAACCGACACCTGGCAGCGCTACTGCAAGAGCTGCCCCTAACAGCGCTAAATAAATGCCTTCCATTTACCTTTAAGCCTCCCTTTCTTCCAGTTCAAGCTCGATATACGTAGTAGTAATTCCAAATGGCGTGAAGCCCCTGCCTCCACTCTCATAAAATTTAGAGAAGAACTCTACATACTGTAGACGGCTTGCGTGAACATAAGCCCCAATGACATTTATGAGAAGATTGAACCCATGGCCACCGATAAAGATTAAAGCCGCCAGCGCTATACCAACGCCCCCACCTTCGGCCGCCATGCTCACCATGTTGTTTATAACCATTCCGATAACCGATGTACTTAGTCCTAATGCCAAAAGTCGAGAATATGACAACACGTCAGATAAGTAACCACTAACGTCATATAGGCTAATTATGCCTGACAGCAAACGTTTAATAAGACCTTTATTGTTACGCCCTTGGGTCGCCACTAGGCCAATGGCTCCTGTCCAGGACAATACGCGGGCTGCTGGGCCCAGAGCCGGCATTGCGCTTTCTCCAAGCAGCATAATCAAACCGGTGAGAAACACCATCCATAATCCTTGATCAAAAAGACCGTCAACAAGGTGTCCTTTCTTTATTTGCTGAATCATGCTTATAGTAAGACCCGCATAAATCTGTACCATGCCTACTGCCATTGCCACAATAAGCATTTTGAGCGGGTCGTCCATCGGACTAAACCAAATCGGTGGAATAGGCAAACTGCCAAAGTAGCTGCCGGTAATAATACCGAAGATAGCTGCCGAGAATCCACCTAACATAAGAGTAGTAAACAATTTCTTGGCCATCCCCGCCATGCGGATTTTTTTCATCAGATACCAACAGATACCGGCCAAGATAAGGCCGTACGCGGTATCCCCGTACATCATACCAAAAAACAGAAAATAAAACGGTGCCAGGTACGGGGTTGGATCAATATCACCGGGTCCAGGCAAACCGAATAATTCGGTGACAACCTCAAACGGCCAGACAACACGAGTGTTTTGCAATACTACAGGTGGATTGTCCTCGTCTCTAGCTTCTTCCCCAGTTAAGTAAGCACTAGGGCTAACCTTGCGGACAGCCTTATGCAAACGGGAAAAGTTCTTTTCTTCAATCCAACCGGTAAGGGCAAATGTTTCCTCGGTCCGACCAAATTTTAAGGCTAATTCCAATCGAGATCGCTGCAAAGAAAGTTCATCATGGGTCACCTTTAATAGTAAACGATTGTCAACATACTGACGCGCCGTAGCCAAAACCTGCTCTTTGTCGGCAGTTAGTGCTGCCAGCTCTTGCTCCAATTGAGTTTTTACCTGGGCGCATGTTCCCTCTCTTTCAGGAAAAGTGGCACGACTAAAAGCATTTCGCCGGAGTATGTCCTGAACTGTGTCTTGATCTGTTTGGTCACTAAGAATAAACACAAAGGCCTCTTCACGACTGCCTCCTAGCTCTTCTACATAAGCATCAGGGGACGCCTCCTCTAGAGCACTTTTAAGAGCAGTCAAATTATCCTGTGGCAAAACCCCCACTTCGATAGCTACATCTGGACCGTTGGCTAGCTCCTCAAGCGGCACGTCCAGACTTAAGTACGGCTCAAGGGCTGCCAATAAATTGTTTTTCTGTGTTTCTTCGTTACGAATACGGTTAAGTTGTTCATCAAACTTTCTTAATGCTCTTACGGTTTCGTTGACTTTTTCTTGGTTGCTCCAATAATCGGTGAATTTCTGTTCGCTGAGTAGTACTTTTGTTCCGGTAAACTGCTGAATAAACGTGGTCTTTTCTGGATCAAGCCTATTTAGGAAGTCAAGGGAAAACCTAAGGTCGGCCAAACGTGCATCGAGCTCACTAGCCTTGGCCCCTGGTTCGTCCCGTAAAATACCGATATCCTCCTCTAGCTCTGGCAAGCTTAAGATGTCCTCCACCTGCAGTACACCCAGCCGCTGTAGAACCTCGGCAATGGCATCGCGATCATCACGATGAGCCACCAGAAAGACCTTCCTCATACTAGCTACGGCCATTGGCTTTCACTATCCTCTCCACAATGAGCGATACGGCATCAGGCAGACGCCCTTTAGAGCGCTGTCGAATTTGAGCACTGGCTGCCTCGGCCTCTTGGTGGATCGGTTCGGCCTCCTTGGCAGCTTCTGCCTCCGCCCGCACGATAATGTTTTCCGCTTCCTGTCGGGCCTCTCGAATAGCCTTGGTAACCAGGGCTTCGCCCTCAGCTTCGGCCTTTTCCCTAATTTGACGAGCTTCAGCCCGAGCATTGCGCCTCATTTCGACGGCACTGGCTTCGGTCTCTCGCACGGCACGCAGGGCTTCGATTGCCAAAAACATCACCACCTCTTCCGGAAGTAAGTTGATTCGTCTGGCATCTATATAGTACAACCCGGTTATCATTATAGCATAATGGTGAAGAAGCTATCAAACAATTATCTTTATCTCAGGGAAAAAGATAACCTTCACAATAGGTTTTCCTCCCATTTCCTCGCTTTTTCGAAGTTGTTAGTTAGAACCTTAACAAATGGGCTTTACCGTGCTTCTAATTCTCCGGTAAAAGCGTTCACGTAAAAATAGGTATCGCCACCGGCCCAGATACGCCACACAGGAACTGCTTCCCATTCATCAGCATTATAAATTTTATTGTAATAGCCTAGGGTAACTTCTTTGATAGTCAGAGTGGTTGCCTCGGGCCACGGACGTTCTAAGGCCAAAGTGAGTAAAGCCTCCTGGGCCGGTACGACGGGACGTCGGCTACCACTCTCTCCAAGCACTGTCAAGTAACGACGCCAACAATTTTCCACCCCACCCGGAGTAACGATGAGCACCGCTCCACTGGCTCCCACTAATGGTCGTCCTTGCCATTTCTGGGTAAACTCGACTAAATACGTTCCTTGGCGCCGATAGGGGATGCTTCTTACTAGTTCGAGCTCTCCCAAGCCGCCATGGTCACTAAGGAACTGCCGGGCCCGTTTTTGGGCCTGGTCGCTATTTTGAGTACCGCCGGACCGGTCCAGGCGGTAACAGGTATAAATCGTGACACCGCTGCTATAAAACAGTATTTCTTCCTGGCCTCGGCTAAAAGCAGCTTGGAGAAGAGGATCCTCTAGCCGGGACATGGTTACCTCTTCCAGCGTATCAAAAAAGGTAAAGGCTAGAGTATATGGATTTTGCCGAACAGCACCAACCCGAAGCAAGGCTAGCTCGGGTGTGTCTTGTGGCAGCTCAGTGGCTAGGATTAGGTTGTTGTCTTCTAATTGGGAGATAATGTCCGGATCCAGCGCTGCCCTGGCAGTATGTCCTAGGCGTCCGTCGGTGCGAACATCTAGGTACATTTTAGCTAGCATTAAGTCGAGCACTAAGAAGGTAATAAGCAGCAAGGTTTTTGCTCGTCTCCAGTTCACTTAGCGCCACCTCCGGTATCAGGTGTATCTAAGATTACCAGGCGGCCATCTGGTTGCTCCACTAGCCAAACCGGTTGCAGAAAAGAGCTAGACTTAAGATCAGGCTCTATAACGTAGCCAGGATAAACATCACTTACTTCTTGCTGGGAGGGCAAGGCAGCCAAACCTTCTTTGGCTGCAGTCACCGTCAGTATCTGTTTGGCGCTCGTTTGCTTAAGCGCCCAAATCTCCCGTTCGTAAGAGGCTACCCCCCGATCAGACAGCTCGAGCCGTGCCGGAAGACTGACGATAGGCAGCCCTTGTTCGTATTGGCGAAAGGCCAATCGATAAAATACGTGCCCCTGGCCAACAGCAGTTTCCTGAAGGTGAGCCAAGCGCATGGTAGGAAACCAACCTCCATGTTGAGTAACAAAACGAACAGAGCGCATAAGCGCCTGGCTCCAAGGCAAACGCACACCTTGCAGTACTTCCGGCGCACTATATTCCACGCGTCCCTCCGGCCAGACGCGGACACCTCGACGACCATCGCTATAAATAGTAGCCGCATCTCGTTCGTTAATGCGCCGGGTCAAAGATAAATCCGCAAAAAAACTGCCGGCTACCACCTGAGGATCCACCCGTTGGCCACTAATTTCCAGTATGGGCAAAGATAGATCCTGCTTAGGTAAAAAAAGACCGAACGGCGAAGTAGGCACATCAGTAATATGTTCGTAAGAAGGCAGTTCGTTAATCAGCGCATTCTCAAAAAAGGGCTCCAGCTTAACATCACCGCTGGGTAGTTCTAAGCTGGCAAAAGAGTCCCCCTCAGGGGAGGCAAAGATAAGCTTGGGCTCAGGCTGGTCCACCAACTGTATCCGTTTGATCGGCCAATTTGTCGTAAGTACCTGTTCATAACCTAATACCTGACCCCAGAGATCAAGGTTAGCAGGAAACTCAAACACTAACTCTAGTCCCGGCCCTTGTTGCGCTGCTTGCCAGTTTTTTGCATCGCTAAGCAAAAGCATCGGTTGATTGCTCCAGCGCCCCCCCAGTTGCTGCAGAGCATCTAACACGGGACGCCAAGCCCGGTTAAACAGCGCCGTCCCTGGATAAAGCACCGTATGACTATCCGGGCCTAAATGGACAATTATTCGTGCCGGTTTCATCAGTTCTACCACATCGATACCTGGTCCCCAAAAAGTACCTCCCACCGGTGGGCTACTGCCGGCAGTTACCGGTGGTGGTAATACCTGCCAAATGAGAAGGCTAAGGTAAGCACTGGCTGCCACCAGGACAATAAGTAGCCCTGTTTTAACACGCTCAAGCATGATGCAGCACCTCGCCTTCTATTGCCGCTGGAAGAGAAAAGCTCACTGTGGTACCAACATCGGGCACACTCGTAAGGTCAATCCTTCCTCCATGAGCCTCCACAATTTGGTGGGCGATAGATAACCCCAGACCAGTTCCCCCCATGGACCGAGACCGCGCCTTGTCCACGCGATAAAAACGCTCGAAAATCCGATCCTGATCTGCGAGGGGAATGCCGATTCCACTATCGGTAACAGTAGTCTTAATGGTATTGATATCATCAGCATCACCGGGAGTCACGTGTACATTTATGCGTCCACCGGCAGGTGTAAATTTTATGGCATTACTAATGAGATTGGCCAGTACCTGCTCTATTCGATCTCGGTCAACTAGGACCGGGGGAAGATCTGGCTCGGCAAAAAAGTCCAGCGATAAAGCTCCGTGGTTCGCCTGCACACGAAAACGTTCAACCACTTCGGCCGCCAAGGCTTCCATTTTAAGCTGGCGTTTTTGCCACCTTACCTGTCCGGCATCGAGCTGAGCCAACTGTAACTGGTCTCGCACTAGGCGGGTCATACGGTCTACTTCCCCGTTGACCACTGTCAAAAACTTCCTTTTGAGGGACGGTTCTAGGGATTCCTCATCATCTAAAATGGTTTCCACGTAGCTTTTGATGGTGGTAAGCGGTGTCCTGAGTTCATGGGAAACATTAGCCACAAACTCGCGCCGCATGGACTCTAGCCGCTCCTCGTCGGTTATATCTTGCAGAGTAATAACCACACCGGGCTCAGCACCCTGGGCCGAAAACGGAGCCAAATGAACCCGCAGTATACGCCCCCCTGTACCCTCGCCTTCTAAATTCACGGTTACAACCTGGCCCAAAGCAACCTTCGATAAAGAAGCCTCTAAATCGAGACGAGGAAAAGCTTGATGCCAGGGCTGCATAAGAACGTCCCTAGGCCCCCCAGCAGATTTCAACAGCCGCAAAGCAGCTGGGTTAATAAGGACTACGTTTTTGGCCGGATCCAGGGCTACTACACCGTCACTTAAATTAGCCAGTACCGCTTCTACTTTCTCTTTCTCCTCGGATAATGCAGTTAAATTCTCTTGCAAGCGCTCGCGTAAGTAGTTAAACATTGACGCCAGCTGCCCTACTTCGTCTTTGGAGTGTACCGTAACCGGCTCGCCAAAACTACCACTGGCAATGGCCGCCGCCTGCCTTGTCACCTCTTGGATTGGCTCAGTGATGGTACGGGCCAAACCAAAACCGAGCGCGGCAGTGGCTAGTAGGGCCGTTGCAGTGGCTTTAAGAAAAATACCTTTGATTTCATTTAATGTTCGGTCAACTTCGCCAAGAGACGAGCGAAAGCCCACCGCTCCCACTACTTGGCTGCCGCGTTTAACAGGCACTGCCAGGTACAAACCCCGGGCCCGCTGGTCGCTTTCCCGACGAACTTCAGCCGTGGGGACACCGCTTAAGGCCCGGGTCAAATACGATTGCTGCAAACGTTTTCCCAGCTGGTTACGCTGATCACCACTAGCGGCCAGCACCATACCACCGGCATCAACAACTGTTATCTCGGCCCCAGTCTGGAGGCGAAAATCATCCACTAAATCGCCTAAATACGTCTCACTTTGCTCACCACTAAAATAGCGGTTGGCAAAGCCAGCCAATAAATTGGCCTGAGTTTCTAATGTGGTCTGAAAATTGTTATCATAGTAATTCTGAAGACGCCGCACTAGCTGAACTCCAATAATCTCCATGGCAATTAGAACCAGGAGAATATAAAGAATAACCATCTTCCCCTGGATACTTTTCAACTTCTTATTGCCCCCTAAAATAATAGCCAATACCTCGTTTCGTCTGGACATAAACCGGATTACCGGGATCGTCCTCGACCTTTTCCCGCAGGCGGCGAACGGTAACATCCACCGTGCGAATATCGCCGTAAAATTCATAACCCCACACTTTTTCCAGTAGGGTTTCGCGGGAAAAGACCCGTCCGGGTGATAACGCCAAGAACTTGAGTAACTCAAACTCCCGCACAGTAAGCTCTATTACCTGGCCCCGTTTTTGAACCTCATAGCTCTCAAGATCAATGGTTAGATCATCTAAGGTTATCGCAGCCATACTTCCGTCTTGGATACGGTAGGACTGGACCCGCCGCAGCAGAGCACGCACCCGGGCTAGCAGCTCACGCGGACTAAACGGCTTGGTCACATAGTCGTCAGCGCCTAACTCGAGACCCAGTACCTTGTCTGTTTCTTCGTCTTTGGCAGTCAGCATGATAATGGGAACGGTAGAGTTCTGACGCAAACGCTGACACACCTGCCAACCATCTAGTTTCGGTAGCATAATATCTAAGATAACTAAATCTGGCTGAAAGCTGTGTGCTTTAATCAGCGCCTGCTCACCGTCAAAGGCAACCTCCACCTGGTATCCGTCTTTTTTTAGATTAAACTCCAGTATATCAGCAATTGGTTCTTCGTCATCGACTACTAATATTTTTTCGGCCATTAGCCTTCACCTCAAGTGTTTACCTTCGGCTTAAAGAGGTTAAATTCCTGCCGGCTACTTTAACCATTTAAGCCAGCACTCTTCCAAGTCGGCTGGCGATGTTATACCGACAGCTCTGAGGGATTGGGTAAAGGTACGCCCCTTAGCCAATTCATTTACTATTTTGTCAATTGATTCTGGGCCGTGAATATCGACTAAACACTCGACAATAGATAAGGCCTGTTCGTAAGCTAAAAGCTCGTCATCTAACTGGCTAAAATTACCTAGCTCCTGGATAGAATACAACCTTTTTAGGCATAAATCCGAGCCAGCACCAAGTATGGCCCCGCAATGCTTAAGTTCAAGATACTGGGCCAAGCCCTCGCTAAACCAGCGGGGATAATTACCGGCTGTCTTGTAATCGAGAATTAGATGGGTAAATTCGTGTACCATCGGTCCGGCAGCCCAAAATATTTCCCTGAGCAGCTCGGGGCTAACATCGCCAATCCAGGCACTGGGCGACAGCACCCGGATAGCGCCGCCCCAATAGACTCCTAGGGCACTCTCTTTAGCTGACCAACCAAAGGCGGCATTAAGTTCTTCTGCTGTGGGATAGACCACCACCAGGGTTTTGCAAAGGGGAATAAAATTGGCTTCTTTGGTTACTATGCTGTAAGCTTTTTCGGCTGCTTGGAGCACAGCGGTAGCTGAGTTTTTATCGGACGGTTGGTATTTAATCAAAAAATGTTCGCTTTCCAGACTGGGCCAATCTGCTAGTTGCCGCTGTAGCCGCCAGCGAGCGAATTGCCGGGCTTCGTGATAAACAAAAGGCCACAAGCTGCCGCTGGCGAGTAGCAAAACTAAAGCGATCACCAGGGTTATTATCGCCGTGCGGGAGCGGGGAACTGGCCGTCCGCGTCCCGGTGGCGGCGCTGTGGGCTGCATTGTCACGGTAATTCCCCTCTCCCTAGAGATTCCTTCTGTTTCACTATGCCTTGCAGGCTTTTTGCCCGCTCCGCCCGGCCACCTCATTTTGTAGGCAAAGCCTAAGCGAGCAGGCCAATGCTCTCCTCAGCGCTGAGGCAGCCTGCATCCGTAGGATGGCTCCGGCCCAATTCAAGTGTCCATGAGTCAATGGTATCCCAAAATAACCCCGCTTGGGCTAGTGCCCTTTACAACGCACACAAAAACCGTCCTTTTTTGATAGGAATTATCAAGGCCCCTCCCCCATGTCAAACCATCACCCCGCCGAGGTGCTTATGGCATTCAACCGGAAATGGTTACATCGGCGGGGGGTATTAGGCGCAGTTTAAGGACGCGTTTGTTACCGCTGTCCACGACAAAGACGCTGCCGTCGGCCGCTACCGCTAACGCCGTGGGCTGGTCGAATTCGGTTGACAAACCTTTTAAGCGGTACATGGCCTTTAGTGTACCGTCAGTACTAAACAACTGTAGGCGATTATTGTAAGTGTCGGCCACTAGCAGGTCACAATCGGGGGTCAGTGCAATGCCCCCAGGGGTATGCATAAGCTCACCCTGCCCTTTGCCAATGGGAGCAAAATGAGCAGCGCCGTCTTTGGTGGGCTGCCCGTCCCTCTGAGGAAGTACCAGTATTTTGCCGACGCCATTAGCGCCGTGGGCTATATACATCGTCCCATCGGACCCCACAGTCATGCCATCGGGCCAGGCAAAGGGAAGAAGATCGATCTCTCCTTCTAGGGTGCTCTTTACTTCCCATAACTTGCCGCCGTCAGAAGAAAACTTAACCAGCGCATGAGGAGAAATATCGTAGTTGGCTCCGCTTATGCCAACATAGACGTTCCCGTCCCCATCCACCGCAAGAGCACTTAAGGGCTCATCGTATCCGTCCTGCAAGCTAAAGTAGGTGCTAAAATCCTCACGCCGTCCAAATACTGCTATCGATTCTCCCGCGGGGCTAAGCTTCTGGACTCGGGAATTGCCATCATCTAGAACATAAAGATTGCCTTCCTTATCGATAGTAATCTCGCGCGGATGCACAAATTGACCGAGACCACTGCCCTCTCCTCCTATTTCCTTGGCTAAAGTTGTAAAATCGTCCGCCGAAAAAACCAGCACCATCTGCCGTACATCATCGGTAACATAAACATGACCATCACTATTCACCGCCACACCAGACGGTGATGGCATAAAGTCACCGCTTATAGTAGCTAAAAGTTGCAGCTCGCCATATCCCTCCGAATCTAACGGAGCCGATGATGGCGGCAAATTGACATTGCTGCCTCCCTTTTTGGCCGATAACATACCACAACCCGCCACCACGAAAACTACCAGCAGGCCAATAAATAATCTAGACACCCGCATAAAAGTCCCACCTCTCTTCATAAAGCTTAGGCACTAGGCCACCCAACATAAATCCATTTGGTTGGACTTGATAATAATTGCCAACGGCGAAAGATGATATTTGCCGTACCATCACCATCCACATCGGCCAAAGCCAATATTTCTTCACTGCCACTACCGGTGATTATATTTTTTTCCCAGCCATCTTCTCCTTGTTGATAGATCATGTAATATCCGGGCTCTTGGGTGGACGCAATGAGTGCTGCCTTATTGTCCGGCCCGATTCCAGCAAATATTTCCCAGCCCAGCCCCACATCAGACGGTGCACCTTGCCACAGTTTACGCAGGGCCCCCTGTTGCCAAGTATAAATATAAAGATAAGGACTCTGCCCGTCACGGATAATAAGTTCTGGCCGACCGTCTCCAGTTAGATCAGCGGTGAGCACGGCGGCATGTTCCACCCCTGCCCCCGGATTGCTGGCTACCTCTACATAAGCAGCACCTTGCCAACTGAAAACAGTAAGGCCGTCTTTGTTAATGGCCAGCACCTCATCTATACCGTCGCCGGTAATGTCTTCCACTAAGATTTTGTGGGCGCTAAAATTAACTTCTCTTTGCATTATATACGTCTCACCGTTCCATTCCCAGATTACAATAGAAGTACTTTCCGTTCGGACATTACTCCGACCGCGAGTACCGATCAAAGCAAGAATCTGTCCTTGCCCCGTACCTGTGGTGTCGCCGACAGCCAAATCGACTAAGGTGCCGCCAATACCTTGCCAAGCCAGCTGGTTGTAGTTCCCTTTATCCCAGGCAAATATATACAGCCCCTCTGCCGTACCAATAACTAAGTGTTTAGATTGGCCGCCTTCTACCGAGGCTACCAACGCCCGTGGCTGGGAGTTAAACTTTCTTTCCCAAACTTGCTGAAACGCACCGTTTTGTCGTTTCCAAATGGTCACCAGTTTGTCATGAATAATAATAAGTTCATCAGCACCGTCACCATCGGTATCGGCCGCCAGTACCCGATCAGGAAACCCAACCTTAAAACCGACTCGTTCTTCCCAGCTAATCCAGGAACTCCAAGGTAGTTGTGGTCCCGCCGCTACCTGAAGCTCAGCGCTCACCTGGGCATAACGTTCAGGCATCATAGGCGATGGCCGCACTGGCTGCGCCAAATCCACCACTCCGGCTCCAATAGTATCAATCGGGCTACCTTCCAGAAGAAATTGTACCGCCCGGACAGTTTTGAATTCGGCTAAGGTGTTAACTACTGAATAAATAGTATCTAACTCACTGGCTAAGCTCCCCCAGTGGTTGTCTCTAAACTCGCGGGAAAAATCCACGTAAGCGATGCCATCTAAAATGGCAATATCTCTTAACCTAGTCCCAGGGGGCAATACTTTTTGCTCGGTGCTGGATTCAAAACGACCTTTGGCTAACTCCAAAATGGCTGCTCGGGCTACGGCTAAAGTAGCAGGGACCTGGCGTCTTTCAATTTCCTCATGACCATTTTCGATAAAGTGCAGTTTTAATTCTATCGTTGTTTCATCGGTAGCTATGTTTTCGGCTGCTTGTTTGAGGGGCACGGCCTCAGCACTGGATGGGGACAGCTGGCGACAGCCGACTGCTATTACTATAACTATAGCTAAAAATGCCATGACAAGGAATCGGGCAGCTCTACATCCCCTTAGTTGACCCACAGTCGTGCCCTCCTTTCTTCCTTTTGTGCTTGCCATCTCCCTTTTAGCAGTAAGTGCCCCGAGGGTGTTCTCTGGCGGCACAGATGACCCCAGAACAACCCGTACCCATAGGGTGAACGAGCTCCGGATAGGTAGGGGCGGGCCTCTGTGCCCGCCCGGGCAGAACAACCCGTACACGTAGAGTGAACAGCTCAGCGATGGGTAGGGGCGGGCCTCTGTGCCCGCCCGGGCAGAACAGCCTGCCCGCTAGTCTCCCTCGGGCCGGGGCAGAGCCCGGCCCCTACGTTTTCCCACTGTGCGGACTTCGTAGGAACGAGCAATAAGCCTAGTAAAGCATAAAGGGTCTAGCATTAAAATAGTACGGCTTTAGGCCCTCCTTAAAACTTCGGCAGCAAGTTCAGATACTCAGCACCAAGCGGCTCTAATAAGACAGCGTGGCCGCCGATGCTTTCGCCGGCTTTTCCTTCGATTAAAATTTGTACCTGCTCAACTCCGGGCAAAGCAGTTAAAGAATATACAATGCCGCCTATGGTGAGAGTTTCGCCGGCACTGCCTCCTTTATGGTTATCAATAAGTTCTCGGGAGAAATCGACAGTAAGCGTTCCTTTGTCTAATTGGACGCCAAGGAGGCGAGTTCCTGCTGGGAGGACAGGGCTCAGGTTGGACTCCTTCGCTGGGCCGCGAATAAGTTCCTCTACTGCCGCCTGCGCCACCGCCTGGGTTTTAGGTACTAGGCGCGTTACCGGAACCAGGTACATGGCACTAGGTTCAGCAAAGTAAAGGGTGAGAGCCACTGCATTCTCGGGACTAAGTCCCGTGTCATCCCAAGAAATCCAGTTAATATGGCCAGCTGGTTCAAGGGGTTGACTGATATCCATATGCCCGGCTAAGGTTTCTTCGGTTTTGCCATCAACTAGAATCTGCACCCGTTTGACCCCAGGTTCGGAAAACTGGGTTAAGGTATAAACGATACTATCTAAAGCAAAAGCTTCCCGGCTGCTACCAAAGAGGCTGGTATCCAGATTAGTAATATTCACTGTGGCCGTACCGTCTTGGATAAGGCTAATTAGCTCGATATTGGTACCTTCTGGCCACGGCGACATGGTGGCTCCACTTTTATCGGGCCAAGCGGTTAACAGCTGGATAGCCTGATACGGCCGATCTTCTGGGTGATCTGCTTCTATGGTAAGCGGTATCAGGTACATGAGATCTGGTGTTACTCCCCAGATAGTAAAGGTCACCAATTGTCTCTGAGCCGGTGAGCCCACCGGGGTATCCGCTGAACCACCATCAGTGGATTTACCGTTTGAGGCCACCGGATCCCCTGTCATCGGTGCCTCGTTCTCAAAAGGTTCCTTCTGTTGAAGTTCTGACGCCGGTGGAGCTGCAGGACCGCAGCCGGCCATGATAACACTAAAACAAAGAAGTAATATTACTAGCCCGATTGCTTTCTTAATTATATGGTATTCCTCCTTTTTACCTAGCTTTAGCTGCCTACGTGGCCATGGGCGGGCACAAAGACCCCCTACGCCAACTTACAGGATTGCGAACCACTCCGTCCAGTTGCCGGTCCACCTCACGCTACGCGGCGCCCCTTAATGTGAACAAGCTCGGCTCTTCGGGCCGCCTCTGAACTCGCCCCTTTGGGGCTCGACTTGCCCACCCTAAAAGGTGGGAGCATGCATCGTGTGAACGGCTCTTGCACTAGCTACGGGCTGGCACCAGGGCCGCCCTTACAAGACCAGTATATTCGCTAGGTCTTAAGGAAGGATTAGGGAATAGTAAAGAACTGTTTAAGATGGTTTGATCAGCGGGAGTGAAAAAGCAATTTTGGTTCCTTTCCCCAGTTCGCTGCTGACACTTACAGTGCCCCCATGCTGAGAGATAATACCTTTTACAATGGCCAAACCGAGCCCAGTACCTCCCAAGCTGCGGGAACGGGCTTTGTCCACCCGGTAAAAGCGCTCAAACAGGCGAGGCAAATCATCAGAAGGAATACCGACACCGGTATCTTCCACCGCTACATTTACCCAATTCTTTTCGGCCCAAGCATTTACCAAAATCCGCCCGCCAGCGGGTGTATACTTTATGGCATTATCAATCAGATTAAGCAGTACTTGCCGTATCTGGTCAGGATGACATAAGACTTTAGGCAGCGCCGATGGCAATTGACAGCTAAGCTCCACCTTTCCTGCCACCCGTGGTAACAATTGCTCCACCACTTGCACGATCAAATCGGTTAAATCTAAGGTTTTAAGATCCAGGGTAACTTCGCGAGCATCCATTTTGGATAAATCCATAATATCGGCGACTAATCTTGATAAGCGGTCTGTTTCTTGCTCAATAACCTCTGCATAACGCCGGGCATTTGAACCAGGCGGCAGCTCGTCTTCAAGTGTTACGGCGAAGCCTTTAATAGAAGTAAGTGGGGTGCGCAGCTCGTGAGAAACATTGGCCAAGAACTCTAGACGGCTTTCCGCTAGGCGTTTCAAATCGGAAATATCTCTGAGTACTGCTACAGCTCCTTCTTGGCCCTCCAGGGAACGCCAAGGAGTTACCTGGGCCCGGTAAACAGTTTCCCGGCCGGGAAGTGTCACTTCCACCAGCTTGGTTGCTGCCTCCTTACTGACTGTGACCAACACCTGCTCAAGCTCTGTACCTTGCAAAGCACTGGGTATAGGGTGACCTATCAGCTCTGATACTGGTGTTGCCAAAACAGCAGCGCACGCCGGGTTAGCCAACACTACAGTCCCCGTTTGATCTACTGCCAACAGGATATCGTCCATACTGGAGAGAACAGTGGCCAACTTTTGTTGTTCTTCTTCAATCGCCTTCATGGTAGCGGCTAAGCGCTCGGTCAAGTAGTTAAAGGCCAACGATAACTCCTGTACCTCACTGGGGGGACGAGGTTTTAGGCGGGGAGAAAAATCGCCGCTGGCTAGCTGGCGAGAAACAGCAGTCACCTCGGCCAAGGGACGTGTAATACCACCTGCTAAGAAGGTCCCAAGTATCAAAGCTAAAGCCAACGATACTAACGCGCCAAGCAAGATAAAGTTCTTGGTTACACGAAGAGCATCATCAAGATCATCTAGAGAAGAAGTAAAATATACGAGCCCTACTACTTCTCCTTGAACACTAAGGGGACCTGCCACATGAAGAACTCGGCTACCATTTTCGAAATCCACTTGGCTTGCCACGCCGGCGGACAAAGCCTGGTCAACCAACTCTCCGCCGATAGTCTCTCCTAGGGAACGTTCGTCAGGCGGACGCGAATCACCCACCACAACGCCGTTGATATCCAGGATCTGCACGTTGGCCTCTACATCCTGACCAAATCTTTGGGCTAGGGCATTACCCAAGAAAGACAGCTCAGCATAATGAGAAAAGACACGGGCATGAGCTTTAAGCTGATTTTCCGCTTCGCGCACCTGGTAACTATCCAGAGATTGGATCAGAAATGTACCCAGTAGGCTTACCGTAAGCACTACTAACAAAACATAGCTGGCCGTTAACCGGCTACGAATAGAATTTAACATAATTACAACTCCCGAAACTTATAACCCACACCCCAGACAGTAAGAATGTGAGTCGGCGAACTCGGATCCTCCTCTACCTTTTCCCGCAGGCGCCGGATATGAACATCTATGGTCTTGGAATCACCAAAGAAGTCATAACCCCACAGCTGCTCTAACAATATTTCGCGGGAAAATACACGCCCAGGACTTCTCATTAGCAGCTCCAGGAGTTCAAATTCCTTCGGGGTTAGATCCACTTGTCGGCCCCCGGCTACCACTTGGTGCCGATCCAGATCTAGTTGTATACGGCCCTGTGTGATAACTTGGGCGTTAATCGTACTCCTTCGGTCAACTCGCCGCAAAATAGCTTTAATACGAGCCACCAACTCCCGCGGATTAAAAGGTTTAGTTAAGTAATCATCGGCCCCTAGTTCTAAGCCTAACACCTTATCAATATCGTCATCACGGGCAGTGAGCATAATAATCGGTGTCGACGAGGTACGCCTTAGCTCGCGGCAAACCTCAAACCCGTCTTTACCCGGCAGCATGATATCGAGCACAATAACATCCGGCTGCGATGCAGCCGCCACTTGTAGAGCCGCTTCGCCGTCCCCGGCTGTTAATACTTCAAAACCAGCCTTCTCTAAATTTATCTTGACAAATTCCACGATCGTAGGTTCGTCGTCCACAACAAGAACCTTCTCGGCCATCATTTCACCTCCAAGTTAAGTAGCCCAATAGCTCTAGCATGCTTCCTAATAAAAGTATAACGGCCTGACAAGGCCGCTTCAAGGGAAGGTATTGCTAATTTGTTTTGTATTGGAGAGAAGTTTACTTGCAAAAATAAAAGAGCGCGGTTAAAAGTCCGCGCTATCTGAGAGGGGGTTCAAAGGTTTTCGCTTGGGTTCATCTATATGTTACCACGAGGCATTTACAAGGCAATTACACTCCCTTTACATTAACATTACAGTTTTTCAGCTTTTGTATTCATGATAACTCATCGAATCTCACCCAAAAACCTTAGTCTAAACTTCCTTAATAACTCATAAAGGTAGCAATAGCAGTATAATTGCCGGGGGTGTAGGAATGCGGGTTTTGTTTATGCCGCTGCCATCGAAGCGGTCTCGCCGACGAGCGCTGGCTATATGTTTTGTTTTGGCACTCGGTCTGTTGATGTTCTTTTCCTCAGAAGGGGTAAAACAACTATTGCCAGCTACTAGTACCGGCGATGATCCGCTGTTTCAGGTAAACACTACCAATCAGGTAGCCGCTCTCACTATTAATGTGGCTTGGGGTGAAGAATACCTACCTGATATGCTGAATGCTTTAAAAGAAGCCGGTGTGAATGCTACCTTTTTTATGGTGGGCGATTGGGTAGAGCAATTCCCCGATCTGACTCAAGCTCTAGCCGCCGATGGCCATGAACTGGGAAACCACAGCTGGTCCCACCCTTACCCTACACAGATTCCGGCTGAAGCTTTAAGTGAAGAGATTAAGAAAACAGAGAAGCTCCTGGTGGACTTGACCGGACAAGAATGTAAATTGTTTGCCCCCCCTTATGGTGAGTGGGACAAGGAGGTTGTGCTAACGGCAGCTGAACTCGGATACCGGACTATTATGTGGACTATTGATACTATTGATTGGCAAAAGCCGGGGGTGGATGTGATTGCTAGTCGCGTACTGGATAATTTGGCGCCGGGAAGTATTATTTTAATGCATCCTACCGATCAAACGGCCCAGGCTTTGCCGCAGATTTTAAGTGGGGCTAAGGAGAAGGGGTATAAGCTTATGACGGTGGGGCAGCTAATAGCTAACGCAGAGAGCTAATTTCTAGCAGGCTACAGTGTTTCCCGCTCGCTCCGAAAAAGCTCGTCGAGCAGTCTAAGGCTCAGTTCAGCGCTTAGGCGGCCTGCATCCAAAGGATGGGTTCCAGCCGAAATTCGGCGTCCATGCCAGAGCGGCCGCCTCGCACATCCTGTGCTCGGCCCCGCCTTCTCGCTTCACTTCGCCAAGCCTGCTTAACTCCTCGCTTTAATGTCGCTCGCCGGAAAACAAGTTAAGCCCTGCCGGTAACTCATAATGGACCCCTGAATATTATCTGGCGTCATAAACGACTTGATTCGCAGGATAACCACCAGGACAGCCTGTATCCGTAGGATGAACGAGCTCAGCTGTACTCTTTTTTGCGCCTTGCTTAGAAAATTTACTCCGTCGGGCGCTCGTAAAAGAACGGGGCTATTGATTTAAGGCCGTAGCGCTGGGGTTGAAAAATCTGCTCGGTGGCACCGGTAAAGAGGATGCCGCCGGGGCGAAGTGCCTGGGCAAAGCGTGTATAGAGGGCCTCTTTGGCCTGTTCGGTGAAGTAAATTACTACGTTGCGGCACAAAATTAGGTCGAAATCGGTATCGTAGGGATCTCTAAGTAGGTCGTGACGCTCAAAGCGTACACGGCCTTTTAACGTTGGCTCGGCAACATAAAAGTCACCTTCGGTGGTGAAGTAGCGTTCTTTTAACTCTGGTGGAACATTCTTAAGCCGGACGGACGGATAGCGCCCGGCCTTAGCTTCTCTTAAGGCTTGCTTATCCAAATCAGTCGCCAGAACAGGGATAATTTGGCCGGGAACGTTCTCTGCCAACAACATTGCCAGTGAATATGGTTCTTCGCCGGCTGCACAACCGGCACTCCAAACCTTTAATTGGCGTCGGCCACTGCTTAGTAATTGAGGAATATAGCGGTGTTTTAACTCATCAAAGCGCTCCGGATTACGGAAAAACTCGGACACGTTAATAGTAATTCTCTCTAGGAACTCGCGCAGACAATCGGGATCGCGATCCAGTAGGCTTAGGTAAGATACAAAATCACTAGCTCCTCGTGTAAGCATAAGCGTGCTAATGCGCCTTATCATCTGACGTTCCTTATAGGCATTAAGATCAATTCCGGTGCGTTTTAGTATGGCCGCTTTAAACTCCGGCCAGCCCTGCATGTGCTTCCCCTCCATAAACTATTAACGGGGTCAGCCAACCTGACCCCGTTAATCCGTTATTGGTGTTGAAAATATTGCAACGGGTTTTTTCTTGAGCCACCCTCACGGATTTCGAAATGTAGGTGAGGTCCTGTACTCTTACCAGTAGAACCAACTAAGCCAATGGTTTGCCCTTTTTGCACCTTCTGGCCGTGGCTAGCTGTTACCTGTGACAAATGGCCGTAAAGGGTGGAGCTAGCACCATGACTTATTATTACACATTTACCGTAACCGCCATTCCAGCCGGTGTAAGTTACGACACCATTGTCCGATGCCACCACCGGTGTACCCTGGGGCGCTGCGATATCTACTCCTGAATGAAAACCGCCGCCACGCTGGCCATAGCGCGATGTTATCTGCCCGCCGCGGCTAACAGGCCATGTATAGCGCCCAGTGGCCACAAAGGCTGGCTGCTTAGTACCCACTACCACTACTTGAGTGGTTGGTTTTTCCTCAATTTGCTCACCAATAGCCGTTTGTTCCACAATTAGGCCATTCTCTCTTACCAGGGCATAGGTGGTAAGTTTACTCCCTGGTTTTCCGGCGGTGCGAACTTTGCGGTCATAGGTATAAAGGGAACTGTCCTTAATAGTTTCGGTCTCGAAAGCAATAGCCTCGGCCACCGTTTTTTCTTCCTCGCTTACCACGGTGACGTAAGGTTTGGGTACTACCAAGCTTATTTTTTGTCCAATCTGTAAGTTTTCGGTGATGCCAGGGTTAGCAGCAATAATATCATCCACATACATATCGTGAACGCGAGCAATAGACCATAAACTATCACCGGAGACAACTTCGTACTCGCGCTCTTCGTTAGTACCTCTAATCAAAAGATCTACGGCCTCATCTACCTTGGTGATGGTAGACAAACGTACCACTTGGGGTACTATGTTAATTTCTTCTTTAATATATACTTTTTTTATCTCCGATCCAGCTTCGGGAGGAAAAGCAGCTTGGACCTTCTCCACTACCGCCTCGGCCTCTTCCTTGGTAGGTAAAGCCGACAAGGTCTCCCCTTGGACTTGTAGCACCCAGCCCTCTGTGAGACGAAGGAGCGCTTTGGCAAGGGCCTCTTCGAGCTCAGTTGCAGGCGTTGGCTTGTCCTGATTGCCTCGTACACGGACCAGCTCTAAGGTAGTAGAGCTTTCTTCCGAACTACCATCGGCTTCCAGGATGCTTTGCGCTAGATCTAAAACTCCCTTGTCATCTCGAGTATAGCCGATAGTCTGGCCATCTACATTTACCGCCCAGGTGGGCCTGATCAGCGGTGGAACAACTAAGACTAGTAGTAACACAGTTATTACAGTAGCCGTTGCGGCCACTTTCCAGCCGCGTTGTTTGGGGGTTAAAAGTTTTATGATGGCAGCTAATTTTTCCGGCCGCCATCTCAGCTTTTGTGCGTCCGTCGGCCTCACCTCCACTTTGTGGCAACACAAAAAGAGCCTGCCCTTGTACTGCCAGGTTATGGAGTTATATATTCGCCGCTTGGAACGCTTTTCCTGCTAGGGATAGCCAAAAAAGCTAGGAGTTATCATTTTGTAATATACCGCCGTCTCTGGGTCTCGGGTCTTCTCTGACGGCGCGAACGACTTGCATCTGACCCCCAACATCGCAACTTAACTCTTGCGTACATATTGGAAATTACGTCAACTCCATAGTAGCAAAAGCTCTCTTACTAGCAAGGCTGCTAAAGCAGCGGTGCGTTCGCTGGGATCAAAAGGCGGGCATACTTCGACGATATCGGCACCAACTATGTTTAGCCCTGCCAGTAGTTTAAAGGCAGCTAGCATATCAGCTACGTTTTGCCCACCAGGTTCGGGAGTGCCGACGCCAGGGGCAAACGCAGGGTCGAACACATCCATGTCGATACTTACATAAACAGGCCGGTCGGTTAAGGTGGGTCTGACTTTAGATAACGGCTCAAGTACATGGAAGGGGAAAAAATTGGTATGGCGGCGGGCAAAAGCAACTTCGTCGGCGGTAGCAGAGCGAATACCGAGTTGAAAGATATTAGATGGGGCTACCACTTGGGCCACCTGACGCATAGCTGTAGCATGGGACAGCTTTTCCCCTTCGTATTCTTGGCGCAAGTCGGCATGGGCGTCAAACTGCAGCACAACAAGATCCCGGCCATGAACCTTAACCAAGGCCTGAATCGCCGGCCATGTAAGCAGATGTTCACCACCGAGCAGAAAGGGGATTTGGCCGCCTTGGGCCACTTCATAGACAGCTGCCTCGATAGCGCGGAGAGAGCGGTCAATCCCTCCCACGGGCAGGGCCAAATCCCCTAAGTCGGCCACAAGCACATCGCTTAAATCTCGTTCTTGATATAGACTAAATTCCTCCAGAACCCAAGACACTTGCCGGATAGCCCCGGGACCGCGTCGGGTTCCGGGGCGGAAGCTTACTGTAATATCCAAAGGAACCCCCAGTAGACAAAAACGAGCGTTATCTGGCCCGGTATCGGCCGCAAGAAAAGTATGGGGTTGTATTTCCGTTTGCATATGAATAACCTCTTATTTATTTTCGGTTTCGCCAATCATTTCTTTAACAAACTGAGGAAGGACAAAAGACGCCCGGTGGAGCTCAGGAGTATAGTAGCGATAATCGAGATCGATAATTTTGGCCGAATCTACCTTAAGCGGATCATGCTTTTTCGACCCTAAGGTGAAACTCCACATACCACAAGGATAAGTGGGAATATAGCACAAATACATCCTGGTTATAGGAAAAGAGGCTTTAATGCCTTGATAAATATCAGGGATTATGTCCGCGTTTAGCCAGGGAGATTCGGTTTGGGCTACTAATATCCCGTCATCCTTTAGGGCCCGGGCGACGTTGGCATAAAACTGGGCCTGAAACAGCCCCACTGCCGGCCCCACTGGATCGGAAGAGTCAATAATGATGATATCGTATTCGTTTTCATGATCGGCCACGTACTTGATGCCGTCGGTATGATGAATACAAACTCGCGGATCGTTTAGACCACAGCTAATCTCCGGTAGATACTCTTTGGCTGCGGCCACTACTTCAGGATCTATTTCTACTAAATGAACTTCTTTCACACTCTGGTGTTTAAGTGACTCGCGAACAGTACCGCCATCACCACCGCCAATTATAAGTACCTTTTCTGGGTTGGGATGGGTAAACAGCGGTACATGGGCGATCATTTCGTGGTAGACATATTCGTCTTCGATGGTCGTCTGAACAGCCCCATCTAAAATTAAGGTTCGACCAAAACGGTCTGTTTCCACCACCAACAGCTCCTGATACTTCGTCTTTTTGTGAGCTAGCACACTGTTGATATGATACTGCAAAGTGAGATTTGAGTTTTCTGTTTCGTAATACCATAAATTCATACCGGTGCACCTCCAACCTAGTCTTCTTTGGCAACAACAAAAGCTTGACCAAATAAGCACACTTTGGTCAAGCTTATTATATCAGAGCGCTTCAAAAAGACCAGTAAAAGGTGGCAAAAGGGTCTGTACGATGGAAAATATATGCAATTTTATTGTCTATATTGGCTTTCTAGCAGGAAAAATTAGGATGATTGGCGAAACTTATATTTATGAATATGATAATTATCGGTGTCTTTGGTATCCTAGTGCTACTTCTTTATGACCTAGCCACAATCTACCGGTTTCGGAGCCGGGCGCTGCTCGCCTTATTTGGCTATGGGTTGCACGGAGGTGCTATTATTCAAGCAACCCTGGCCCAGAAAAAATTGGCCTTTACCGGATGTACCGGGCTAGGTTGGCTGTTTTTTGGGACAGGCTTTGGTTGGCTTGTCTATTGCCTATTTTTGTTTAAACCCATTGCCAGTAACTATACCAACCAAAAAGGACCGGTTCTCACTACCGTTGGCCCCTATGCCTTTAGCCGGCATCCGGGAGTAATAGGTCACGCAGTTACAATTTTGGGTCTGATATTGGTTTCAAAGTCTGAACTTTTGCTAAAGGGTGGTTTTGTGTGGATAATGGCCAATATTTCTTACGTGTATATACAAGATCGCTGGCTGTTTCCCCGCTTATTTCCCGACTATGAAAGTTATCGCCTAAGCATCCCAATGATACTACCTAATTGCACCAGTCTAAAACTCTTTTGGGCTACCACTTTGGCTTCCTCAGCAGAAAGGCAGGCACTACATGACTAATTTAGTAACTTTATTGCGCGACGGTCGGAAAGGCGCGGCCTGGTCCAAATACTGCGGTTTTATTGACTTATCGTTGGCTCAATTTATGGAAGTGCAGGAAAGATTACTAGCGGAACAGTTGCAACTTTTGTCCGGTAGCTTATTAGGAAGGAAACTACTGAGAAACTGTACCAAAGTCGCAGTCGCCAATTTCAGGCAAAAGGTCCCGCTAACCAGTTATGAAGACTATCTCCCTTATTTAGCCGAGAAAAGAGAAGATGTATTGCCAGCTGCCCCCCAAATGTGGGTCTGTACGTCGGGTAAGGCCGGTGCCTACGATCGCAAATGGGCTCCTTACACTCACGCTTGGGTAGAAGCTAACGCCAAAAATTTTCTGGCGGCTATAATCTTTTCCGTGTGTAACAAGAGAAATGAATTTATCCTTAGGGAAGGGTATAAGTTCCTCTATGCTATGGCACCTCCGCCCTACTTAACCGGTATGGTGCCCCACGGCTTAAAACATGAATTTCCTTTTGAGTATTTACCTCCCCTGGCTCAGGCGGAAGAAATGAGTTTCGAAGAGCAAAATCAGGAGGGTTTCCGCCTGGGGATGATTGAAGGGATTGATCTTTTCTTTGGTTTATCCAGTATTCTTACTCGAATTGGGGAGCGCTTTGCCGAGAGGGGTGGCAGGAGGCTAGACTTTAACTCTTTAGGATTGGGCGGTAGTTTGCGTCTGGCTACTGGCTGGATCAAAAGTCGTTGGCATAGGCGACCTCTTTTACCAAGAGACGTCTGGAATTTGAAGGGTATCATCTGTGCCGGTACAGACACAACTTTTTATAAAGAGTGCATCGAATATTACTGGGGCCGGAAACCCCTGGAAATCTACGGAGGAACCGAAGTTGGGATAGCAGCTACCCAAACTTGGGATTACGATGGTATGGTTTTGTTTCCAGACGCCAACTTTTGGGAGTTCATCCCTGAAGAAGAACATCGAAAATCAATGGTCGATGGCAGTTATCAGCCTAAGACAGTTCTGCTGCCCGAGTTAGAGCCCGGACGGCGCTATGAACTAGTCATTACTAATTTTAGGGGCGGCATCTTTGTCCGCTATCGTCTAGGAGACATGATAAAGGTTATTAGTCGTAGCAATGACAAGTTGGAAATTGACCTACCCCAAATCGTGTACGAAGATCGGGTGGAAGATTTTATTGATCTGGCCAGCTTCACCAGGATCACAGAGAGAACAATCTGGGAAGCTCTACGACTGGCCGGTATCGATCATAGCCACTGGTTGGCCAAAAAGGGCACTGATAACAGTGGTCGGCCAACACTTGAAATATGGCTGGAGTTATCTAAAGAAAATTTAGAGCGAAAGTCTCACACCATTTACGATGCTCTAAAACAATTAGATTCCGATTACCGCGATTTAGAAAACTTTATGGGTTACCAACCGTTGCAACTGATTCCATTTCCGCCCGGGGCTTGGAACAGATTGGCTAAACAGCTTATGGAAACCCGTCTTAACCCACCGGCCGAACTGTTAGATAAGTTGCAAGCCCACAACCTACCGGCCGATAGCACTAACGCTCTATAGTTCCGACTATAAACATTGGGAGCTGAAGCTCGGCATGACAATAGCTATGACTATACCCCTAATTGCTTTCTTTTCCTACTGTGGCCTCTTATTGATTATTTTTCGGAGCCCTCGAACACGGGTGGCTAAAATTTTTGCCGCTTATTTGTTATTTATGATCGTTTGGAGCGTCGGTTCTTTTATGATGCGAACCGGCCTCTATCCTGGACCTAAAATATGGAACAAAATCATGCTATGGGGAACCATTGGTGAACCATTTATCTTTTATCATTTTTGCCGAGAAATAGCCAAGTACAAGAAAAACACCTGGGCAGTTACATTGGGTTATGTGTTGCTGCTAGTTTTTGCCCTAACTAATCTGTTGGGTGGGATAGTTACCAACGCCTACCTAGATGGTAATAATTTTGTTTACGCGCTGGGCCAACCAGCAGTGTTTTTTGCCCTAGTGGCGACTCTGTATCAGCTGTCGTCGGTAACCCTGCTTCTTAAGGCTGGTCTACAGGACCCAGCTACTTTTTGGTCTAACCGCTTAATATACCCTTCTATTGGATCCATTCTTATACTGGTGGGTAGCCTCCTAAACTTCTTCCCGATAATAGGCCAGTATCCGGTTGATATTGCCGCCAACTTGATTAACGCTTTTTTGTTGGCGTACGCTATATACCGCTACCGTCTACTAAATGTTACTATTACTATCCGGCGAGGCTTAGTTTATTCTATTTTAACTGCCCTAATTGGCAGTATCTATGCTCTAATAGTTTTGGCCGTGGATCGCGCTTTGGGCGATAATAATTATTTTGCCATCGTATTCTCTATTTTTTGGGCAGCACTGATAGCGCTTTATTTCGAACCTACTAAAGAAATCCTTCGAACCTGGGCCGATAGAGTTTTCCTGGGGTCTCAGTATGATTATAAAGAAACCCTTCGCACATTTAGTCAACTGATGACGTCCATACTGGATTTGGACGAGCTAGCTGAATCCACATTACAATTGGTGAGGCAAGCTCTGCAAACAACTTCGGCCGCTTTGTTCCTAGTGAATGGTAACGGTAATTACTACTTGCATACTAGTATTGGCCTGGGCGATAATAAAATGACCTATATTGACAAAGCAAGTCCTATAGTACGTTGGCTTACAAACCAGCATGAGCCTATTATTTGCCGGCATGAACTCGAGACCCGGCCTGGGTTTCAAGGGTTGTGGCAACAAGAAAAAAAGGACCTTATGTCGCTAAATACCGAGATTGTAGTAGGTATCAAAATGCAAGATGAATTGATCGGTTTATTGGTTCTGCCACCTAAATCATCTGGCGATCTGTTTACTGACGACGACCGCGAGCTTGTTCTAACTTTGGCTAACGAAGCCGCTGTGGCCATTAAGAATGCCCAAACCTATACTAACGTTCGCCGGGCAGCAGTGCGAGATGAGCTAACCAAGCTATATAACTATCGCTTTTTCCATGACTGCCTGGACAAAGAGATTGCTCGCCACCAGGAAAACAAAGACAGTCTGGCTATTATTTTGATGGATTTAGATCTGTTTAAGGCTTATAACGATATATATGGCCATTTGTTCGGCGACGAAGCACTGGTTAAAGTGGGTCAGGCTATTGCTGGTTCAATTCGAGGCACAGACGTTGCGGCCAGGTATGGAGGAGATGAGTTCGCGGTGATTTTGCCCAAGACCACCGTAAACCAGGCC
>JBMNSQ010000003.1:0-32013 GCA_050945275.1 bacterium
AGTACTATATTAAGTATCGAAATAAGAAGTCCAATACCGGCTATTTGAAAGATGAGATCGATATTCACTTTTCCTCCCCCTCTACCCGTTGGCTAAACTAAAATCAGTACTGCCACTAATCCACTCAAAACTCCTAAGTAGCGCCACAGTTTCTGGTTTTGATTTGCCTCTCGTTCTGCCTGAAGTTCTCGTTGTCGCAAATGTTCTTGGGCTAACTTCAGATGGCGTAATTGGTCCCGACGATCAGACAGTCCAAGAACAGGGGCCAGAGATTGCATGGATTTTAAGTCATCCGAATTAAGTGGAGTACTGTTAGCCAATGTGCCAAGGCTATTTTCCCAAGCCATTGACAACGGTAACCCCGCCTGCAAATACTGCACCACCTCATGAGAAAACAGATTTATTTCCGGGCCTAAAGAACGGCCAATTTTTGTTAATGCATCCGGCAACAAGGTTACAGCAAAATCTATTTCGGTTATCAAAAATTGAAGAAGCCCTTGTAGCCGAGCCAATAATGTGACTCGTTTTCTTAGATTGCGTGCCATGGCAAACCCCATGTTACCGGTAGCAAAAACCAGTATTAAGCCGCCAACTAGTTTTAACATCACGGCTGCGCCCTCCCCCGGATCCGTGTTTTATTAATATTGGTTCTAAGCTGTGCCCACTAAAAATACCTTCTACGGTTCCTGGGCCCTGTGCCAATCCCAAAAAGACAATACGTCCAAATAATCCTCTCTTTACCAGTTCCCGTAGTATGGGACGTTGCTTAAGATCTTCCCATCCCTCGCCGTGAGCTGTTGCCATTAACCGTACACCGCTTACCAGCGCTTCTTCCAAAGCTCGAATGTCCTCTGGGGAGCCCACTTCATCAGTAGCAATTATTTCCGGCGACATGGACCTTAGAACCAACATGATACCCTCTGCTTTTCTTGCGCCATCTAAAACGTCGGTACGGGGACCAACATCGTTTTGCGGTATACCTTGATAACAGGCAGCAATCTCCGAACGCTCGTCCACAATCGCTATCTTATGACCCTTAACGTTCTTCTGAGGAAGCCCAATACTCAATTGACGAATCAAATCCCTTAGTAATGTTGTCTTTCCACAACCAGGTGGCGAAACCAATAATGTACTAATAAAGCTATTACCCTCAAGTAAATAAGGTAACACCTCATCTGCTGCCCCTATTACTTGCCGTGCCAATCGAATGTTGAGACTTCCTATGTGTTTTAAAGTCCTTATGCGACCATCTTCTAGCAATGCCTTGCCCACCAAACCTACACGATGTCCCCCTGGTAATGTTATAAATCCTTGACGTAATTCTTCTTCACGAGCGTAGATAGAAGACTGAGTAAGAAACTGTATAATTTGGTCCATATCTGACCGAGTCAAAATATTACTTTTACACAGCCACATGTCCGTGGAATTTAAAACTAACATTACTGGACGCTCTACTCGCAACCTGATTTCTAAAAGCTTGTCTTTTACCTCCATTGGCAATCGGCGCAAAGACTCTTGGAGAGAAAAGGATAAGTATGGAATAATCTCTTCCTCTAAAATAATAGCTGGCGATCTGGATGGCACCGCAATTCCCTCCTACGTTGTCCCATTACCATCTTTATGCAATCCGCAAACAAAAAGACCTGCAACTTTCATTGCAGGTCCTGAGCCTTAAGCGAGGTCTAATCCTCAGCCGGTATGTTAATCTTAAGATCACTATCGCATGTAGGCTCCCCGAAACTCAAAACTATTTCACCGCACTCCGGGCAGCTTATTTGACCAATACTTTCATCGTCTAGGGCATCTTCTTCAAAATACACTTTCCCATGACACTCCGGACATTCTAGCTCAACAAAGTCGTCATCTTCAAAATCATCCTCATCTTCGTCCCAGCCCCAATAGTCATCTTCCAGTTCGCCTACGCTTTCATCTAAAGCACTAATATACTCCTGCAGGTCTTGTTGCGCTTCATTTACCCCATCCAGTTCGTTAGTTATCTCACTTAGTACAGCAATGATTTCTGTCAAAAGTCGCCCTTCACGGCTAGACTTTTCTACACCGAGCCCTTCCGCCAACCCTTTTAGGTATGATACCTTTTGTTGTAGTTTGCTCAATTTTAGTCGCCTCCTCTTTATTTAGGCCCGTGTGAGATATTCACCCGTCCTAGTATCAATACGAACCGTATCTCCTTCCTCAACAAACAAGGGCACTTGAACTGTGGCCCCCGTCTCTAGTTTTGCTGCTTTCGTAGCTCCGGACACAGTGTCACCGCGGACTCCGGGTGTAGTTTCCACAATCTTAAGATCCACAAAATTCGGAAGCTCTATACCTAAAATTGTGCTTTCATATAACAGTACTATTATGGTCATATTTTCTTTTAGAAAGTCAAGGTTGCCAGCTAGGTTTTCTGACGTTAGTACCAATTGTTCAAAGGTTTCGGTATCCATAAACGTATAGCTATCGCCGGAAGAATACAAATACTGCATCTCGCGCCTGTCTATATGTGCCGTCTCTACCTTTTCACCGGCACGAAATGTACGCTCAGTAACTCCACCAGTACGAATGTTTTTTAGCTTGGAACGAACAAATGCCGCCCCTTTGCCTGGCTTTACATGCTGGAAATCAACTACTGTGTAAATTTCCTCTTCAAGTTTAATAGTAAGTCCGGTCCGAAAATCATTACTTGAAATCATTAGTTAACCCTCCTACAAAACAAATGTTTCCTTTGAAGCCTGGGATAAAACTTCTATACCTTGATGCGTAATTAATATTATGTCTTCTATGCGCACACCACCCCAGCCAGGAAGATAGATGCCCGGCTCCACTGTAACTACCATGCCTGGCAAAAGTATAGTGTCTACGTTAACAGATAAGCGCGGCTCTTCGTGAATAGACAGTCCCACTCCGTGCCCGGTGGCATGGCCAAAATAATCCCCATAGCCTGCTTTAGCAATTATATCGCGAGCTGCTTTGTCTACCTCGGCACAAGGGACTCCCGGACCAGCGGTAGCAATAGCCTTTTGTTGTGCTTGTAACACTATTTCATAAATAGCTTTCTGCTTTGACGTTGGCGCACCTAATGAAAATGTACGTGTTAAGTCCGAATGGTAGCCTTGATAAACCGCTCCGAAATCCACCGTTACCAAATCCCCAAGCTGCAACCTTTTGTCACTGGCCTCCCCATGAGGCAGTGCCCCGCGAGATCCTGAGGCCACAATAAAGGGGAAGGCTGCCCCATCCGCTCCCCTTTGGCGAAGAAAACATTCTAAATCCAAAGCTACTTCTCTTTCTTGACGTCCGGGGATAAGCTTTGAACGGAGAAAATCAGCTCCCTCATCAGCCAAAGCTATAGCTTGCCTAATTATAGTTTGTTCTTTCTCGTCTTTTTGAACCCGCAGCGATTCCACTAGATCAAATGTAGGAACTAAGTCTATGGTTGGTAACGTCTTGGCCAGCTTGTCCCAATGTTCATAAGTTAGTAGTCGCCCTTCAAACCCTAATCGTCGACATTCTGACGGGACTAGCTGTCTGATTGTATTAGGCCACATAGTATCCAATCTAATAATCTCACAGCCCGGTGCCTGGTACTTTGCTTGCTGTAAATAACGAAAGTCAACACATAAGTATGGTTTGGTTTCCAAAACAAGTAGCCAGCCTTCGGAACCAGTAAAACCGCTTAAGTATCGTCTATTCTCCGGGCTTTTTACAACAAGACCGTCTAACCCCAAATCCTGCAGCTTACATTGGAGTCTTTTTAGCCGGGTATCTATCATCTTGGTCACCTCTTTTATTAACCGGGGATCTCCACCTACTACCCAAACTCCTTATATTTCCATTACTCACCACTAATAGTAAGAGGTTCCACCAACAGTGTTGGTGCTCCTAATCCCAGGTAAAAACGCAGGTTAGACCCCACCGCCTGGATCTGATTAAGCAAATCACGTATGTTCCCGGCTAAAATTACTTGCCGCACTGGACGAGTAAATTTCCCTTTTTCGATAAGTAGGCCAGTAACTCCAAGAGAGAAATCTCCCGATATTGGATTAGCCGTATGAGTACCCATAAGATCAAACACATAAAGGCCTTTATCCACACTTTGAATCAATTCTTGTTCGCTAAGCGTACCAGGTGCAAAAAACATATTAGTTGGTCCTACTTCTGGCGTAGTTTTGAAAGAAGAGCGTACACCGTTGCCCGTCGAAGCCACTCCTTCTTTATTCGCAGTGTAAGAGTTATGCAAAAATGTCTTTAGTATCCCATCTTGTATCAACACCGTACGCTGGCTAGGAACCCCTTCGCTATCGGCAGGAGCAGTACTTATTCCACCTGGCAACGTCCCATCATCAATTATAGTAACTTTTGATGTAGCTACACTGTTTCCCACTTGATGAGCAAACAATGATCTTTCTTTTTGTACTGCCTCTGCGGTAAGGCCCGAAGCTAAAATACCGAGGAACTGTGTTGCTACCTGCGGTGGCAACACCAAGGACAGCTTTTGTGTCGAAATTGGGTTAGCCCCCAGCAACCGGACGGCCTCCAAGGCTGCTTCCTCACCAATAGCATTCGGATCTATCTTGGCCAATTCGGTGGCATAAATCAGTCCGGATCCAGTTTGAGTATCACCATCGGCTTCTGCTACCACCCACACATAACCGCCGCAAAAATTAGTGCGGTAATTAACATGCACGCCATTAGAATTAGCAACAATTACTGTGTAGTCATTCTCTTCGTAAGCCGCACGCTCCGATTTTGTAATTCGCTTATCGCACGCCAAGGCAGAACTTTCTATGGCCAAGGCTAAGTCAAGTTTGGCCTCCAGGGGCGTCTGTTCCAGTTGACGGTCAAATTGAGCCAGAGATAAGTCATAAGCAGCAGATCCAGGAAATATTGCACCCGCGTCCAAACTTGAATACTGAGCACTTTGCACTGCCGTCATGGCAGCCTCTTTCACTGCCTCCGAACTCAAATCAGAAGTAAATGCAAAACCAATGGTTCCTGCTTTTACCACCCGCAGCCCTAGTCCCCGGTCGCAGCTTTGCTTCATAGTTTCTAGTTTAGCGCCACGCACTTCTATAGTAAGGTTATCCCGCTTTACAAAATACGTTTCGGCAACTTCGGCTCCTGATGCAGCTGCCATCTCCAATCCCATCTGAATAATTTTCTCTTCGTCCACACATGCACCCCCTATAACAAACCACCTACTACCAGTTCCGGTATGCGTATAGTAGGCTGAGCATCGGAAACCGGTACTCCTTGACCGTCTTTACCACAAGTACCAATAGCAAAACCCAAGTCAGTTCCAATTAAGTCAACCGACAATAGGACACTGGGGCCGTTGCCTGATAAAGTAGCCCCTCGAACCATATCGGTTACCCTTCCCTTTTCAATAAGATAGCCTTCGGCTACATCAAATACGAAATCGCCTGTGGTTGGATTTACCTGACCGCCACCCATACGCTTAACTAATATGCCTGAGCTAGTCCGGGCCACTATTTCTTCTGGTGGAGTTTCTCCCGACGCTAAATAAGTATTGCTCATTCGTGGTATAGGCCGGAATTGAAATGATTGTCGCCGCCCGTTTCCGGTAGAATCTATTCCCTGGCGATCAGACCATTCAAGATCATACATGTAGGTTTCCAGTACTCCACTCTGAATCAAAGTTGTTTTTTGTGCCGGCGTACCTTCATCATCGTAAGCATAAGAACCATACCGTCCTGGCATGGTAGGATCGTCCACCACAGTTACCAGTTCCGACGCAACACGTTGACCCACCTTTCCAGCATATACGGACATATCTTTGCCCACAATATCTGCTTCTAAACCATGGCCACACGCTTCATGTATCATCGTGCCACCAGCCTCAGCGGCCAACACTACTGGCATACGCCCAGCCGGAGCTGGCCTCGCTGCTACAAGCATTAGCGAACGGTTGGTAGCCATTCCAGCTAGTTTCTGTACCTGTTCGGCTGTAAACATGGAGTCATCATTACAGGATCCCAAAGATTCATAACCTGTTTGCACCACATCACCATCGGCCGCTACGACATTAACAATCATGGTACGCCGAGTGCGGTAATCCGTCGTTATGTTGCCTCGTGAGTTAGCTATATGAACATCTTGGGCCGAATGGCCATATCTAACCAGCACCTGCCTAATCTTATCACCGGCTGTACGGGCTTCTTTATCGGCCAATTGCACCAAGTTTACTACTCCTTCTATATTCACCTTATTAGCAGAAGCAAGTGTGTAAACCTCAGACCTTGATTCTTGTAAAGATACAACTGTTGGTGTAACTTGATCGTGATCTTGTTTCAACGCCAAAGCTGCCGTATTGGCCGCTTTGATTAATCCCGAAAGGGAAATATCATTTGTGTACACATAAATGGAACTATTCCCAGATAAAAGGCGTATCCCAGCCCCTTGGTCGAGTCCAGAATGCACCTTTTCAACTCGTGAAGCTTCTAAACTAACAGTGGTGCTTTTTCGACGTTCAAGAAATATTTCCGCAAAGTCGCCCCCTCTAGCCAAGGCTTCACCTAGCACTTTTTTTAGATCGCTCTTAACCACAAACATCGCCTGTCCTCCCCAGCTTGGTTAGAGAGTATCCCTAATACCAAAAGACTTTCATTACCACTCTTTGTCATCCTTAGTCTGCCCTCCCGGTTCATGTTCTAATCTAGCGGGTTATATGCAGACCAAATCACATTTCTACAGGTATACAGGCAACTCCTGCTGTTATTGGTTATTTATAACAGGTTTTTCAATTAACCCCCTTTGTATAAGGCGGGTTAAGACAAATCCTTCTAAACTTCTCATCATTTTGGTACCAATAAATTCGGTGCTGCAAAGAGGGACTACTAGGATTGTGTATAATCCCAAGCGGTTTCCTCCTAAAACATCTGTGAATAGCTGATCACCTATAACTGCTGTTTCTTCCTTGGTGGTCCCCAAAGTCGCCATCGCTTGTCGAAAGGCCCGACGTCTTGGTTTGCGGGCTTTAGATATTGCAGGAAGACCAAGCACCTTAGCTACCGCCTCTACCCGGTCTCGCTTATTATTGGAAACAAGACAGGAACAAAAACCTGCTTGCTCCAATCGACCAAAAAGCTCCCTTGCTTCCGGAGTAACTTGGTACATATTCCAATTAAGCAAAGTGTTATCCAAATCAAAGATAAGGCCCTTAATTCCCAGCTCTCGTAACTGGTCCAGTGGCAAGTTAAACACTGAGCTTAAATACAAATCGGGACACAACAAGTTGTAAAAACCTCGGTCTTTCATCTTTATCGCCCTCCACGCAAGCTAGAACTTCTTAATTATACCAGTTAAGTCCCGTTCATACCAGTTAACATAAAAAACTGATCTAGACAGGCACACAATCACCTCAAGTCCCATAGTATTGCAAGGAAGGGATTTTGATTTTGGAGGTGTTTAGCGGGTGCTACCCACAACACTGCTTCTTAGTATTACCCTTCTACCTGGCTTTTTTCTCCTCATTTCATACATAACTAATAGTAGCGCTTTTCCTCAGCCCCTATCCGGCGAAGAAGAAACCCGTTATATTATGGCCTTAGAAAGTGGAGATGACATCGCCCGTAACATACTTGTAGAACGCAACCTGCGGTTAGTGGCACACGTTGTTAAGAAATTTGACAATACAGGAGAAGACGTTGATGACTTAATTTCTATCGGGACAATCGGGTTAATTAAAGCGATCAACACTTATGATCGACATCAAGGTACACGCTTAGCCACATATGCTGCTCGTTGTATTGAAAATGAGATTCTTATGCACCTTAGAACGATTCGCCGGACAAGACAAGAAGTATCCCTTAACGACCCGATCGGTATCGACAAGGAAGGAAACGAAATTGTTTTACTGGATATTTTAGGCACCAGCGCCAACGAAGTGTCAGACATTATCGAAGCTCAGGTAGAAAAGGAAAAGTTATATGAAAAACTACAGTACCTTGGACGCCGTGAACGCAAAGTTATAGAGCTCCGCTATGGACTTCCTTATGGTCAAAAAAGAACACAGCGCGAAATCGCCCGCATCTTAGGCATCTCCCGCTCTTACGTCTCTAGGATTGAAAAACGCGCCTTGACCAAGCTTTGCCAACAGCTGATAGCAGATGAAAGTGGTATGTAATAGAATTCTAAGCGTTTTGATTATCTAATGATCACCTTAAAAAAACGAAACTCCCAGCCCCTTAATCCCAAGGGTTTACCTAGGGTAATACCAAGCCCCGTGAGAAAGCAAATGTTCACTCTCTCACGGGGCTTCTTGGTTTCTGTCCTTCGGTTACTGACGGGTTAGGTCAGCTTTGGAAGGAAGGAATATTACTATGCTGCTTCTTTATCATCAACTGTTTCTACTTCGCCTTCTAGAACCAAGTACCGTCTCTAACTCTACCTCACCTTTCTTCCGAACTAGGCCGTTATAGATAATATCCTGGGTTTGGTCTACAACGATTTAGCCTATCTTTAATGTTTTTCCGCCATCCGGAATCTTTTTCTCAGAGAAGTAAATACCTTGTAATCGTCGACAAACGTTCGATGTTTAACTGTCTTAGGATCCTTTCTTCCAATACGGTAAGTAATTTCAACTGTTGGCCCTATAAGTAAGGCTAGTACAATCGTCCCCACTCCTGGTGTTGCTCCTAAAATAAATCCGGCTGCAACAACAACAATCTCTATTGCCGTTCTAGCCTTCCATACTCCAGTAGAAAAGCATCTGGATAACCCGAGCATAAGACCGTCTCTAGGGCCTGCTCCCCACCCTGTGTTCATATAGAAGAACGTTCCCCAACCAATTATGAGTATACCGGCAAGCAGCATTACTATCTTACCAAACAGGCTCTGGACATTGGGTATTAGCGAAAACCCTTCGATCAGATCGATAAAGTAACCAATAAAATAGGTGTTTAGTATTGTACCCCAGCCCGGTACTTCTTTCATAGCGATATTGGCAAGTACAATCATCATACCTACAATTTGGGATACCTGTCCTAATGTAAGCCCAGTGTGGTTAACAAGACCAATGTGAAATGTATCCCACGGCGCCGCTCCCAGTTGGGCATGAATTGTAAGCAATATACCAACAGCATATAGAAAGAATCCAACCGTTAGTAGTATAAGTTTTTTAATAAAGGTAATAGCTTTTGTTTTCATTTCCTCCTCCAAAATAGGTACCTTGTTTAAGTGTACGTTGTTCCCCTTATTGGATCTCCCTTCCTACTTTGTCCCTTAAAATTTATCCATGCAACATACTTCGTATTATACTACCAACTGATGGCAGATGCTAATTCTCTGCCTCACTACAATTTGCCCTCGCCCTAGCATTAAGTTAAAATATTACTGAAGGAAGTCTTTGCTCGTTATCAAAGTCTCAAGGTAAACCTATGTTAAGGAGTGATGAAGTTTGTATACGTGTGCCGAATGCAAAGACAAGAACTGTCGCCAGGGGAATTTGGACAATGTACCGCAAAACTGCCCCTGCCGGGATGACCAGGATAATATCAAAGCACTTTATAAAGAAGAGGTTAATCTCAACATCGCCTATAATTCTGCCCTAGTAGAAAGTGAGGGCTATTGCCAGTGGACAAGATTAGAAGAGATAATGCAGTTTGCTAAAAAATGTGGATTCAACAATCTAGGCGTTGCCTTTTGTATAGGGTTAAAAACCGAGGCCCTAACTTTAGTTCAAGTTCTTAGGAAACACGGATTTACCGTTAATTCTGTAGTCTGCAAAAACGGCAGCATTCCCAAAGAGTTTCTAGGGATTAAGGAACAGGACAAGTTACGGCCGACCACGTATGAACCCATGTGTAATCCTATCGGCCAAGCAGTGGCTCTTAACAAAGCTCATACTGACCTAAACATAATATTAGGATTATGTGTAGGACATGATACTCTGTTTATTAAACATTCTGAAGCACCAGTAACTGTCATGGCCGTCAAAGACCGCGTTTTAGGTCATAATCCGATGGCGGCATTGTACCTAGCTGACAGTTATTACAAAAAAAAGCTTCACAATGATCTATGATCTGACTTTAGTCCGACTCTGTAAACAGCTCTGGCCTCTGTTTGACCAATTACAATACAATTTCATGCTTGGCATGCGCAACCCCGTCAGTTGTAGACGGGGTTGTCGCACGAAGGATTGCTTAGAATTCTCAGCCTGGTTTGGTATATGAACAGAGTTAACCAGCCGATAACGCCCACAAATACAAAGAAGCTACTGAACCATAAGGTGAATAACGTCTTCTATATCTATCAAATTGTTCTTTTGATAGGTCACTACACCCGTAAAGATTCATCATCCCCCGTCTAAGCGCAAGATCGCCCCAACTGACGACATCGGGTCTTTTCAAAGAAAAAATGAGTAGCATCTCTGCTGTCCACACCCCTACACCAGGAAGCGTACATAACTGCTTAATTACTTGGTCGTCAGGCATCGTAGCAATGGCGCTAAGGTCAATTCGGCCACTTTTTACAGCGTCCGCTACGCCTTTGATATAAGTAGCTTTACGCATGGACATGCCACATTGCTGGATATCAACGACATCTAGGCCCATAATTCTATCGGGGGTGACCTCACCCAAGACATCACTTAGTCTAGCCCAGACAGTTGCAGCCGCTTTATTTGATATTTGTTGTCCGACAATATTGCGAATTAAGGCCGTAAATAGATCTGGAATAACCTGACGCTTTATTATCCCGATCTTGGCAATAGCAGCAGCCAGCTTCTTATCCTTGCGACTAAGATGTTCTATTTCTGTTTGGCCATATTCAAAGACTTCCATTACAAATACCCTTTATCATTTTATTCGGTGTCCTCTGCACTAATTTTCATTATATACTATCCCAATCATTAATGGATGAAATTGTGCAATTAAAAATATTTAGCCTAATCCTGTGTTAAGCCGGGCTTCCTTAAAAACCGCTGAATGTAATTCATGTTCCCGGTACATGCTGTAAAGATAAGGGGGCTGAAATTGTGCAAGAAATAGGGGTTGGGATTATCGGTTTTGGTTGGTTTGCCGAGCTAATAGCTGAGTCTCTCTCTACTGCGCAAGGATCGCGGCTAGTAGCAATAGCAGAAATCGATTCTGAACGACGACAACTAATAAAGACAAAATACCCTCATGTGCGGCCGTTACCTGCAGCTGAGAAGCTCATAGCTGACAAAGACGTTGATGTGGTAATAGTAGCCACACCGCCTATAACCCATGCGAGACTAGGTAAGAAAGCTCTACTAGCAGGTAAACATTTGTTTCTAGAAAAACCCGGCGCGTTAAATCCGAAGGACATGGCTGAACTGAAAATGCTGGCCGACAACCGCGGTCTAAAGGCCAGCATCGATTTTGTTATGCGAAGGAATCCTCTGTACTGGATTCTCAAGCAGTTGCAGGAACGATCAGTCTTTGGTCAGCCAGAACGAGCTTTTCTGGAAAACTATGCCCACGATGACCATTTGGCCTATGACCATTGGTTTTGGGACGTAAATAAAAGTGGAGGTATATGGATTGAGCATGGTGTACATTTCTTTGATCTTACTAACTGGATCCTTGGTCCCGTAAAAAAATCTTGGTCTGATATTATAGTACGACCAAGAGAAGCTATAATTGATCGAGTAGTAGGTACCGCCATTCATGACAATGACTGTATTGTTAGCTATTATCACGGTTTCACTAAGCCCGAACTTTTTGAAGCCACTACATTTGACCTAGTTTGGGAGCGGGCGTACGCCCATATAGAAGGCTGGATCCCAACAAGACTGAGCCTAGACGCTCTGATTACAGCTGAAGAAGAGACCTACATCAAAGACAAGCTAATCCCTAAAGCACAGACATTCTTACCAGGTATTACTTTAGAGATTGTGTCAACTGATATTGAACTGCTACCCGTACAGCAAACCCACCTAAAAGGGCGGGGAAAAGAATACCGAGTCACAGGGCGGTTAAAGCTTTCTATAGCTTTATCTCAAGATCGCTGGACGGTTTATCGTTATCTAATACGCCAAGGAATTGTTGATCTGTGCCGAGCTGTAGGAACCCTCAATTACCAGCCGGCCGTTACTTTAAACGACGCCTACGAGGCACTCAAAGTTGCCTTCACTTTCACCACTATCTCATCGCATAATTGATGGAAATAACTATTTGCCGTAATTAATAATTAGAGCGAAGGATAAAAACAGGGGTCTTGCTTGTAAATATCGGTGTAGTATTAATCACGGTGATTGATACTTGCGTTGGTTCGCCAAATGCTCCTCAAATGTATTGCTAAAAGCATGGCTGCCATCGGGCTTGGCCACAAAATACAGTGCTTCAAAGTCGCTGGGCTGAAGGACCGACCTAATCGCTGCCCTACCCGGAGCAGCAATAGGACCTGGCGGTAAACCCATATGCAGATACGTATTGTACGGTGAAGGTATTTCTGTATCTTGGGTGCTAAGAACTGGTTTCGCTTCGGGAAAAAGATACTGAACGGTAGCGCAAGACTGAAGCAGCATATTTTGCCGCAGCCGGTTATAAAATACAGCCGCGACAAGAGGACGCTCATGGTCGACCATTGCTTCTCGTTCCACCAACGACGCCATGGTAATAAATTCTCGTGGGGATAAATTAACTGGCAAATCGGTTGTTCCCTGTATTTCCTTTGCCCAAATCTCATCCATACGCTCAAGCATTCGTTGAGCTATTTCTTTAGATGAAGTGTCCGGGGAGAAAAAATATGTATCAGGAAAGAAGAATCCTTCCCACTTAAATTCTACTTCCGCTGGTACGGGCTCACTAAAGTACTTCGTTTCCAAGTCGCCATTTTGGGCTATTTCCAAAAAATCTTGTTCGTCAGTAAGCCCTTGATCGGCCAGTAACCGAGCCATTTGGCGTACCGTATATCCCTCGGGAATAGTCACTTTAACCGCTGTATCAACTGTTTTACCCGTAGATAAAGCAAGCAGTATTTCCTGCGGCGTCTGTGAAGGTGACAATACATATTGCCCTGCTTTAATCATTTTTTCTTGCCCAGTAAACTTACCGAGCAAGCGAAAAGCCAATGAGCTCTTTATTATTTTTTTTTCTTGCAATAACTGAGCAACATAGGCCGCTGTAGCCGATGGAGGTACTTCAATTGTCACCGATGCGGTACCATGGGGTTGGTATGGTTGCAAGTAGTTAATGCCAGTCGATAAAAGCAACATAAAAGCTATTACCAATATACCAATTAACCTCTGTCTTAATCTTCGTTTTACTATTACAGAAGGCATATATTCACACCCTCCACTACTGTTCTTTGGTGTAATTATACGACCTTGTCCGTCTTAAAGCAACAAAAAGCGGGGCATTATACCCCGCTTTAAGAAAATTGCTCCCCCACGAACTACTTTTCTCATTAGCAATTATACCCTATTTCGACTTGTTTATGCATAAAAACCAAAAACCCTGATTACTCTTCGTCCTCTTCGTCAAATTCTTCAGCTAGTCTCTGTTCCCACTCGGCAGCTGCACGCTCCCACTCGTCGTCGTCTTCAATTTCAACTAACATCTGGTTGTCATCGTCATCGTCTTCCACTCTAAAAATGAGGGCTTCCCCTTCTTCATCGTCAACATCAAATTCCTCTAACGGTAACAAAATAGCATACTCTTTCTCTTCTACATTAAAGAAATCTACTACCTGAAATTGGTGTTCGGTTCCTTCCTCATCCGTTAACACCACAATGTCGTCACGTTCTTCCGTCACTCTTATCACCTCGGTTTCTCAAATTAAGCCCATTGTACCCGGGGCGGTAAAATCTGTCAATCTTTTTTTGGTTGGCGGGCAAGAAAACTTTCTAAAATCAAGGCCGCTGCCACTTTATCAATTACTCGTCTACGTTGACGACGGCTTAAATCACCCTCTAAAAGAACCTTTTCTGCAGCTACCGTCGTTAGGCGTTCGTCTTCTTCGTAAACAGGAACAGAAAACCTTTCTTTAAGAACCTTGCAAAAGCGACGGGCCTCGTCGGCAGCTGGCCCATAAGTACCGTTCATATTTCTCGGCATACCTACTACCAAAGACTCTACTTCATAGTAGGCCATGAGTTCCCGCAAACGATCGAGATCCTCTTCTAGATCGCCACGTCGTATCACCTCCACTCCTTGAGCTGAATATCCTAAGGGATCGCTCACAGCCACTCCAATAGTATGTGATCCTAGATCTAAACCCATCACTCTCATAACCTGACCCCTTTATACAACTTTTATACAAAATTCCGGGCAAACTGAGGCACAATACCCACAAAGCAGGCAACGATCAGGATGGACACACATCTTACCATCCTGAAGAAACAGGGCATTTTGACGGCAACGCTGTGCGCAGCGTCCGCAACCTTGACACCAATCAGATATGTGCAGTCGCTTCCTGTCCGCCGCTATGGCGGCTACGATTTCAACTGGTATCTGCTCACCACAGATAAGCTTAACATTAGCCTTTACCTCAGCCGATGTCTTCATCCCAACGGCAATAGCGTCTAGGCAATCTAAGTTTAAGATAAAATCCCAGGCCTGGTCAAACTGGTTAAGCAAGTTCCCGCCTCCTAGCGGCTTCATAGCATATACACCACATCCGGTCTCTTTGGCCCGATTCATGGCTGCTACCATATCAGCTCGGGAACCTCCTTTAATACCTAAGCCAGCTACATTGATTATCGGTTGCACTACATCTATTAGGGGATGCTTGGCGCAAGCGTTAACTACTTCCACTACATGTGTAGATACTCCAATAGCCCGGATCAACCCCTGTTCCTTCGCCTTAGCTAAATATTCCAAAGCAGGAGCATGTCCTTTAAGAGTTAGCTTGCTTTCTTGTTCGTGTAGCATGAAAAGGTCAATGTAGTCCCGCTTCAGTTGCCTAAGTGCCTTCTCCACCCGCGTCTTCATTCCCTCGAAAGTATAATCATAGGAACGGCTAGCAATTATAACCTGTCCGGTCCAACCTACCATTGCTTCTCTTATGTAGTCATAAGTTTCATACAGGTCGGCCGTCTCAACAAAGTTAATGCCCTCCTCCAAAGCAGTACGAATAACCCTGGCCCCCTCGGCCAGGGTTAAATTTGCTTGTAATGGGCCTATGGTAAGCGTGCCTAAACACAGTCGAGAAACTAGCAATCCCGAACGACCCAACATTTTGTATTCCACGCTGCCTGCCTCCAAACACTTTTACGCTTGAGCTAAATAAGTACGAACCAGTTCTTCCAGGATTTCATCCCGCTCAAGCTGCCTAATTAAATTGCGGGCATTCTGATGGTTGGTAATGTAAGCCGGATCTCCAGTTAGTAAGTATCCAACCAGCTGATTAATAGGATTGTAGCCCTTCTCTTGCAAAGCCACATAAACCTGTCTTAATACTGCGCGGGCCTCGGCCGCCTCATCGTGGAGGGAAAATTGCCGCGTTTCTTCCAATGAACCTTTTAGCATACGGCCTCACTCCTTTAGTAGAATCCCCGCTTTAGATTATATTCTGTTTGTGCGGCCGTATTTCCTGCCAAGGCAGGGATGTTAACCCTGCCTTGGCTAAATGTTTTTAATTTTATCCCTGGCGACCCCTGCGGCTGTAGTCAAAGCCGCTTCCAGTTGAGATGGATCTTTTCCACCTGCTTGGGCCATTCCTGGACGGCCACCACCACCGCCACCAGCAACCTCAGCCGCGGCCTTTACAATTTGACCTGCGTGTAAACCGCGCTTAACTAAATCGGGACTGACGTAAGTAAGGAAATTAGCTTTGTCCTCACTACTATAGCCAAGTAGAATCACAGCGCTTGGCATTCGCACTTTGAGCACATCAACCACCCGGCGCAAATCATTCATAGATTGGGCCGCTATAGAAGCAGACAATAATTTGCTATTTCCTATCTGCTCGGCTTTATTAACTAGTTTCAAAGCAGTAGATTCCAAAGTAGCTTGAGTAAGACGTGCCAGCTCCTTGTCCTTCTCTTTGGATTCCGTAAGCAAAGTTTCCACCCGCATTAAAATATTGTCCTTACTGCTACCTAAAAGCTGCCCTGTTTTGCTAAGTATCATTTCTTGTTCCCGCCACAGGGACCAAGCTGCAAATCCTGCTACTGCCTCGATCCGTCTCAGACCAGCTCCAACACTAGTTTCGTCAACTATGCGGCAGATACCGATATCACCGGTACGCTTGACATGCGTGCCACCGCACAATTCTATGCTATATGGCCCAATTTTTACAACTCGCACCATGTCATCATATTTCTCATTAAACAAGGCCATGGCTCCTAGGGCTGCAGCATCGCTACGTCCCATTACATTTATTTCCAGGGAAATATTCTCCAAAATGTGCTCGTTTACTATTCTCTCAACTTGCTCAAGATCCTGCTTGGTAACAGAACCTAAATGAGAAAAGTCAAATCGTAGCCGCTCTGGCGTAACCAAAGAGCCCGCCTGGTGTACATGGTCACCTAATACTTGTCTAAGCGCCTGATGCAAAAGATGAGTGGCAGTATGGTGCCTGGCAGTGGCCAAACGCATTTCTTTATTTACCTCAGCTAGTGCTCTTTCCTCTACCCGGACAGTTCCTGCTACAACTTGACCAATGTGAACAATAGCCCCTGCTGGCGTTTGCTTTACATCGCATACCTGAACTTGGCCTTGATCCGTGGAAATTAGTCCTTGATCACCCACCTGACCTCCTGACTCAGCATAAAAAGGCGTACGATTAAGCACCAGTTGTACTCGAGCACCAGCGGCTGCTGTATCAACAGCTACGCCATCTTTAATTAGCGCTGTAATACGGGCTCCGTTTTCTATTAAAGTTTCATACCCCGAAAAATGAGACTTTAGACCACTGAGCACCTCTTCTTCCTGTTCCTTAACACCCATACCATCCGCTTGGCCACGAGCCTGTCGTGCCCGTTCCCGTTGGCCTTGCATCTCGACTTCAAAACCCTTTTTATCCACCTTCAGCCCCTGCTCACTTAAAATCTCTTTAGTTAGATCTAGCGGAAAACCATAGGTGTCATACAAGAAAAACGCATTGCGCCCACTTAAAGTAGTTTCTCCTTGTTGTTTGAGCTGGGCTACCATATCTCCCAAAATGCCAAGACCGGTATCTAGTGTGCTTAGAAAACGCTTCTCTTCTTGCCCTACTACTTCTTGGATGAATCCTTTCTTTTCTGCCAAATAAGAATAACCAACTTGCCCTACCCTCACCACAGTAGAAACTATTTCTCTTAGAAATGGCTCTTTTACACCTAAAAGACGTCCATAACGTACGGCCCGCCTTATTAAACGTCTTAACACATAACCACGGCCCTCGTTAGAGGGCAACACCCCATCCGCAATAAGATGGACAAAGGCTCGGCTATGATCAGCGATTACCTTAAGTGCCACATCATGTTCTGTTGACCTACCATACTCGGCACCGGTGATAGATTGAGCGGTTTCAATAATAGGAAAGACTAAGTCCGTCTCAAAGTTATTGGCAGCCCCCTGCAACACCGCGGCGATCCGCTCTAATCCCATGCCGGTATCGATATTTTTCTTAGGAAGTGTAGTATAATTCCCCTCCTCGTCCCGGTCAAATTGGGTGAACACCAAATTCCATATTTCTAAATAGCGGTCACAGTCACAACCAACCGTACAGGAAGGGGAGTCACAACCTCTCTCCAAACCCAAATCAATGTAAATTTCCGAGCACGGACCACAAGGTCCCGGGCCGATCTCCCAAAAGTTGGTTTCCTTACCCAACCGTACAATTCGCTCGGTAGGTATACCGACAACATTGTGCCAAATATCGTAAGCTTCGTCGTCATCTGTATAAACAGAAATCCACAGTCGATCCTTGGGTAAGCCCAAATCTTTGGTGAGAAATTCCCATGCCCAAGAGATAGCATCCATCTTAAAATAGTCACCAAATGAAAAGTTTCCGAGCATCTCAAAAAATGTGTGATGGCGAGCAGTACGTCCAACGTTTTCCAGATCGCCAGTGCGGACACATTTTTGCGCTGTGGCAACGCGATAGCTAGGTGGAGTTTTTTGTCCAGTAAAATAAGGCTTAAAGGGTGCCATACCGGCCCCAATAAGAAGTAAACTGGGATCGTGCTCCGGCACTAAAGATGCACTAGGTAGAACAATATGCCCCTTGCTCTCCATGAACTGCAAAAATCGATTCCTAATTTCATCACCACTAATTTTTTTCACCTATCATCACCCTTTCGTTCTTCTTCATGGCCAAAATAGAAACAACCCCCGCCGCAGGGACGAGGGTTATCTCGTAAACCACCCTGATTTACCACTACGTGGCCCGAGTAGTATCTAACACAAGTAAAGTGCGGTAACGGTGCACACCGGAAGCGCTCTTCACGCCTAGCTTGGAAATGGCTTTCCCTCTGGACTCTCAGGGATCTTCCACCCTAGGATCCCCTCTCTTAGAGAGCTTTACAAAGGTACTCTTTTCCGCATCGCCGTATGCCTTTATTGCCCTTTATTATAAGATAGACTCTATTTTGTGTCAAACTTTCCTCTTTGACGAAGAAAGAATAAAAACACTTTCAGCGCAGCTGCCAAAGGCACTGCTAATAAGACACCCACAATACCAGCCAGTTGGCCTCCCACTAAGATGACAAATATTACAGTAAGCGGATGTAATCCTACTCTTTCTCCAAGAATCTTAGGGGATATAACAGTACTTTCTACTTGATGTATTATCAAGAATAAAATGGCCACATATAAAGCCTTAAGCGGTGATTCTAAGAGGGCAATAACTACGGCCGGAAGCGCTCCAATTACTGGGCCAAAATACGGAATTATGTCAAATGCGCCAGCCATAATTCCAATTAGAAAAGCAAAATCAATATTAAGTAGCGTCAAACCGATAAAGGACAACAACCCTACAATAAAGGATACCAAGAGGTGCCCTCGAATAAATCCCCCTAATACACCATCTAGTTCTTGCAGTAAATAGGCAATATCGTGCCCTGAGCCAACGGGAATAAAATTGTGGAATGCTTCTTTAATAAGTGCAAGATCGCGCAACATATAAAAGGCGAGAATGGGAGCAATAATAATAGCCAACACATGGGACAACAATGATACAGCAAAATCAGCCACCGATCGTATATGGCTAAGTATATTTTCTTCCATTCGATTAATTGTCTCATCCATGACTTGCCTCAGCCCTGCCGGTAAAGTTACTCGCGAATAAAAACGCTGCATCTGATTTAGCAAGCCTTCTAGTTTTTTAGTATATATAGGAACCATATCAGCAAAGGCATCCAACTCGGCAGCACCAAAAGGAACTACACAAAAAACTAATAACACTAACAATGCGATCAAAGCAGCATATAAAGATAATATAGCGGCTACCCTGCTTATTCCCCTTCTTTGCAATCGATCCACTAAAGGCGCTAGGATATAAGCTATTACTAAGGCATAAACAAAAGGAACAATGGCAGCTCGCATCGCGAAAAGAAAAAGGCCTACTAAGAGCAGGCCTACTAGAAATAACAACCGGGAACGCCTAAGCCAAGTCAACATGTTACTCTTTGACCATCCGACGCCACATATCTCCCATCATTTTTGTCGCCCGCCCCATTTTATGATTGGCGTGAATAATTCTTCCCTTAGTTTCTGGCTTCAAGTTGGGGTAAGAAGCCATTCCAAATAATCCGCCCAGGATGGTACCTATTAATAAACCGCTCAAAAATCTGCCGCGTCTCATTGTAAGCCTCCCTTTAGCTAGAGATCGTATCTTCCCATGCTAACAGAGAACCATCATCTTGGACTTCATAGACTTCGTAGCCTTCTTGGGTAGGCGCAAACTCTAAATAACAGTTGTGACAGTAATACTGGTTTACCCCTACTTTGCCCACTCGACGCTCGCCACAAACCGGACAAGACCAAGAAGTGGTCACTGTTTCCCCCTCCTTGATAGGTTGCTACCTATAGTATGTCCTGTCTGATATTATTTCAAACAACGAAGGGATCAATTGTCAATTTGCAATTGATCCCTTCGGTGTGATAATACCACCGCCCAACACTTCCTCGCCTTGATAAAAGACGGCTGCTTGTCCAGGTGCAGGGGCACGAGCTGGCTGGACAAACTCAACAACTACACCTGAATCTTTGTCCGGAATGAGGCGGGCCTGGCTTAGCATACCACGATATCGAACGCGAACAGCAGCTTCAATAGGCTTTTGGGGCGGCGCTACACTTACCCAATTTACCTGCTCTACTCTAATTTTGGAGCGGAGCAAATCGCGTTCTTCGCCTAGTATAATCACGTTGCGCTCCGGGTCTATATCCACAACATATAGTCTTTTTGAGCTGGAAATTCCCAAGTGCCTTCGTTGCCCAATAGTATAAAAAGGCAAACCACTATGTGTACCCAATACTTGGCCAGACTGATTAACAAATGGACCTGGCTTGATCGCGGTTGGTATACGTTGGTACAAGAAACTACGATAATCATCATCAGGCACAAAGCAAATTTCTTGACTGTCGTGCTTCGCAGCTACAGTTAAACCTAGTTCAGCAGCTATACTTCTAGTCTCCTCTTTTGTCAACTCCCCTAATGGGAATAACGTATGTGCTAGCTGATACTGATTCAAGTCATATAGGGCATAGCTTTGATCCTTATGCTTATCTACAGCTTCTTGCAATACATAACGCTTCTTTTTATAACTATATTTTATTCGGGCATAATGCCCCGTAGCCACATAATCAGCGCCCAATACCAGAGCCTTTTCCAACAAAGATTTGAACTTAAGCTTAGTATTGCAAACAATACATGGATTGGGCGTACGTCCCCTAGCATATTCACGGCAAAAGTACTGTACCACTTCCTGCTCGAACTGCTGTTGCATATTGAGAACATAGTAAGGAATATTAAGTTTGTACGCCACGGCCCGAGCATCATCCACTGCACCTAAAGAGCAACATCCGCCCGGCTTTTCTTGTAAAGGATCTTCTTTAGACTTCGGCCAAATTTGCATGGTGACACCGATAACATCGTAACCTTGCTGCTTTAGCAAAGCTGCCGCTACCGCAGAATCCACTCCGCCGCTCATGGCCGCCACAACCCGCTGGCGCGCCATATTATCACCTACTTGTTCTGTTGTTTCTGTTTATAGTCATCAATAGCGGCATGCAAGGCATCCGCTGCTAGATTAGAGCAATGCATTTTCTGGCAAGGTAGCCCATCTAGTGCTTCCGCCACCGTTTTATTACTTACTTTCATGGCTTCGGCCAGCGTCTTACCCTTAACCAATTCAGTTACCATACTGGAAGTAGCGATAGCCGCTCCACAACCAAAAGTCTTAAATTTAATATCCTCAATCCGGTCCTCCTTGATTCTTAGAAATATCTTCATGATATCTCCGCATCTCGGATTGCCTACTTGTCCCTCACCATCAGGCTTATCCATTTCGCCTACGTTACGTGGATTCATGAAATGGTCCATAACTTTTTCACTATACATTATAAACTTCCCCCTTCGGCGCCAAGGGCGACATAGCCCGCAAACGCTTTACGATATCTGGCAAAATTGATAATACGTAGTCGATATCTTCTTTAGTATTTTCACGACCAATAGTTAGCCGTAGCGAGCCATGAGCTATCTCATGCGATAAGCCAATGGACAGTAGAACATGTGACGGCTCCAGTGAACCGGACGTACAAGCACTACCGCTGGAGGCAGCTATACCAGCTAAATCAAGACTTAGTAACAACGATTCCCCTTCTATAAACTCGAAGGAAAAATTAACATTGCCCGGTAAGCGTAATGTTCGGTGTCCATTTAAACGCACATGGTCAATAGAGTTTAGGACGCCTTCTATCAGATACTCTCTCAGATTAGTAAGATGTACTTGTCTTTCTGCTAGTTCCAATCGGGCTAACTCAGCAGCTTTGCCGAGCCCCACGATACCAGGTACGTTTTCGGTACCCGCCCTAAGTCTTCGCTCCTGAGCCCCACCGTAAATAAAGGGTTTAATTCTAACACCGCGTCGCACGTATAGTGCCCCTACGCCTTTAGCTGCGTATATTTTGTGTCCGGACAGTGACAACAAATCGATACCTAGCTCTTTAACATCAACTGGTATATTACCTACTGCCTGAACAGCGTCAGTATGAAACAAAACTTTGTGTTCCCGTGCAACTTTGGCTAGCTGAGCAATAGGTTCAATCGTGCCGATCTCGTTATTAGCAAACATGATGCTGACCAAAATTGTCTCCGGCGTCAATGCCTCTCTTAAATCTTCCGGATCTACTAGGCCATCGGAATCCACCGGCAAATAAGTTACCCGAAAACCTTTTTGCTCCAAATCTTCCGCCGTATGCAAAATTGCATGATGTTCTATCTTGGAAGTTATGATGTGATTTCCTTTATGCTGAAGGGCCGATGCAACGCCTACCAAAGCAGTATTGTCAGCTTCGGTACCACTACCCGTAAAAATAATTTCAGCCGGTTCGGCGTTAATTAGTGCCGCCACCTGGGCCCGAGCATTTTCGATAGCAGCTTTGGCCTCACGCCCAAAGCTGTAAATACTGGAAGGATTACCTAGTTGATCTCGCAAGTAAGGTAGCATGGATTCTAAAACTTCAGGATGAACGGCAGTGGTCGCAGCGTGGTCTAAATACACGCGACGCATAGATTTTTTCCCCTTTCGCTTCAAAGTAAATTTTTCAACAACTTCTGTCACCAGTATCACTAACCGGGTTCAGTCTTTTCTCTTCGGCCATTAAATCGGCCAGAGTAATACTGTCCAATACCTGAACCATACTATCCCTAAGACGCTTCCATAGTAAACGCTCAACACAAGACTCGGCGCAATCGCAAGTGTCGGTGCCAGGAATCTCTATCACACATTGAACCGGACCAATCGGTCCTTCCAGCACCCTTATAATATCACCGGTGGTAATACTATCGGGTTCCTTGGCTAATAGATAACCGCCCTGAGCCCCTCGTACACTGCGAACCAAGCCGGCCTTTCTAAGTTCGCTAATTAACTGCTCTAGATAAGCCTCAGAGAGGCTCTCTATTTCTGCCACTTCTTTGAGCGGTATTGGACCTTGACCATAAAGTCTGGCCAGGGCGAGCATAGCCCTTATCCCATAACGACCTTTGGTAGATAGGCGCACAACGTTCTCCCCTTAATCCCTAGTAATTCACTCGGCTTGCTTGCCTTTAAGATAGCATATGATTTGAGGCTTGTCAATGGATGAGCCTTAAACTTTTTTATTACCCCACCAATGCTCTAGCCGGCGCTTGATTTCTTTTTCCTGTCCATTATCTGAAGGCGAATAATATACACGATGGGAGACTCTATTCGGGCGGTAATTTTGCCGTACAAAATGTCCCTTATAGTCATGGGGGTACTTGTAAGCTTGACCAGCTCCACATTTAGCCACTTCATGAAAGGGTGCGTTTTTCAAGTGTAGTGGTACAGGCTCTACCTCAATATTGTTTACGTCTTCGAGTGCCCTATTTAAGGCTGTGTAGCTAGCATTGCTTTTGGGGGCCGTCGCTACATAAACAGTCGCCTGGGCCAGTGGAATTCGCCCCTCAGGAAGTCCTAATAGCTCCAATGCCTGTGCCGCAGCTACCGCAACCTGTAAGGCCTCTGGATCGGCATTGCCAACATCCTCGGCCGCAGCAATAACTAGCCGGCGAGCAATAAACTTCGGATCTTCACCCGCTACTAGCATCCTAGCTAGCCAATACAACGCGGCATCCGGGTCAGAACCACGCAGGCTTTTTATGTAAGCTGAAATGGTATCATAATGATAATCGCCTCCTGCATCGTAAGGCATGGTTTTAGTTGCGACTTTTTGTACCAGCTCTAATGTTATTGTTCCTCCGACAGAAGATGATGCTGCCGCTTGTTCGAGAATGTTAAGAGCTGCCCGACCATCCCCAGACGAAACACGCCAAATGGCATCTGCTGCCTCGGCGGTCAGAGTAAGATCCGATTTGCCCAAACCCCGCTCTTGGTCAGCCAGGGCCCGTTTAAGTATAGTAGTAATGGCCTCTTTACCTAAAGGCGAAAGCGAAACCACTTGGCAACGCGATAAAAGCGGCGAAGTAAGACTATAGTAGGGATTTTCCGTGGTGGCTCCAAGGAGTACAAGCAGCCCCTCTTCCACATGAGGAAGAAGGGCATCTTGTTGCGTCCGATTAAAACGATGAATTTCATCCAAAAACAACAACGTTCGCTGGCCGAAAGTATGAAGACGGTCTTTAGCCTCTCGAACTACCTGCCGGACATCGGCCACGCCGGCTGCGACAGCACTCAATTGATAAAAATGAGCCCGTACCTTTTTGGCCATCAGGCGAGCTAACGTAGTCTTACCACACCCGGGTGGACCCCATAGAATCAAAGAAATTAAGTATCCCTTATCTAAGGCCATGCGAAGAGGGGTACCGGATCCGAGAACTTCTTCTTGCCCGACGAATTCAGCCAATGTTTGAGGCCGCATTTTTTGTGCCAGAGGTGCTGCTTTCTTGTTTAGTGCTGAAAATAATGTGTCACCTGTCATTAAACCTCACCCTTGAGGATATTATTCATAACTGCCAATACCTTATCCGCGGATGATTGGTCTACATCTTTGTGGGTCACAAAACGAATAGTGGTTGGTCCAAAATCGGTGGCCAACACTCCATTGCTTGTTAGCCAGTGTAATATATCTACTGCTGTTTGTCCACTGCTTTTCACATCAACCAGCACAATATTAGTATCTGGCGGTGTTACATCTAGCCCAGGCATATTAGCTAAACCGTTCGCTAGATACTTAGCCAACGCATGATCCTCAGCCAGACGGCCTATCATCTCCTTGAGGGCAATGATACCGGGAGCAGCTAAAATTCCCGCCTGCCTCATCCCGCCGCCCAAGCGCTTGCGCCATTTACGAGCCTGCTTAATCCAGTCCTTGCGACCTACAATTACCGAACCCACCGGCGCACCCAACCCCTTAGATAAACATAAGGAAACAGAGTCAAAATGATCAGCAATCTCTCGGGCCTCAACATTTAAGGCCACGGCGGCATTAAATAGGCGCGCTCCGTCCAAGTGTAGCGGTATTTTGTGCCGAGTGCCGATAGCGGCTAGAGCAGCCAAATTAGAAATAGGGATAACTGCTCCACCAGCACGGTTATGAGTGTTTTCTATACAAATAAGTCCTGTGGGAGGAAAATGAATATCACAAGGCCGGATAGCCGCTTCTACGTCCGACGGTTTCATAGCCCCTCGTACTGCAGGTAAGGTCCTAAACTGAACCCCACCAATTAGCGCTGCTCCCCCAACTTCATAATAAAAAATGTGGCTTTCACTCTCTAAGATCACTTCTTGTCCTGGCCTGGTATGGGTAAGTATTGCTATCAAATTGCCCTGAGTGCCACTGGTTACAAACAGTCCGGCTTCCTTTCCTAAGAGGTGTGCTGCCAGTTCCTCCAGCTCATTCACAGTTGGATCCTCACTATAAACATCGTCACCTACCTCAGCCTTATACATAGCTTCCCTCATCTGAGGCGTCGGCATGGTAACGGTGTCACTGCGAAAGTCTACCTGCTTACCCGGCATGGTCAGTGTCCCCTTTCTCCCTTTCCTTTCGAATCTTAAGGCAATCGATTAGCTCCTTCTCTGTAACCAAAAAGTCTACCGGTCTATCGTGTTTCTCCGGCCATAATCTTGAAACCAATTGCAAATTAAAGGCCAGCCCCACACTGCACACATCCACCAACCTAGCCATCAGTCGATCGTAATACCCGCCCCCGTAGCCAATGCGATAGCCATCAGGAGAAAATGCTACTCCTGGTACCACCACCAGGTCTAGCTCACTAAATGGTATCGGGGCAGCAGTGGGACTCGGTTCCAATAAACCGTAAAAGCTGGGCTGTAAATCAGCCCAGTCATTAATTTTAAGAAGAAGTAACTCCCGCCTTGACGGGACACACCGGGGCATAGCTATTCGCTTACCTTGGTGCAGAGACTCTTCAGTAAGAAACCTAGTATCTATCTCCGAACGTACACCAGCGAATAGAAGCACCGTTGAAGCTTGTTCGTATGGCAGCCAAACTAACAACCTCTTGGCGGCAGTAACACTACAGTGTTTATGCTGCACCGGGTCAAGAACATCGCGGCGCTTTATAATTTCCAGGCGAATGGCCCTCTTGTCTGTTTTTTTGTTCATTTCCTTCAGCCTCTCAGGACGGATATATGCTTAGGCGCATTGCAAAAAACAATGTCCAAGGTTCCTAAAGATCCATAAACGAGCAAGCTTTAATTAACGAGCCAATGATTGACTAAATTCAGTCACTTAAAAGCTAGTAGATCACGCACACATTCACCAGCCATCAGCAGTCCGGCTACTGGCGGTACGAAGGATATGCTACCTGGCACAGGCCGTTTCTCTTGTTGCTGTTTATCATATGTAAACTTAATCGGTGGCACTGGAGAAAATACTACTTTAACTCCCGTGGTAATACCTTTCTCTTTAAGCTTTCGACGAACAACTCGTGCTAACGGACATCCCCTGGTGTCAGAAATATCGGCCACTTGAAAACCATCGGCACTAAGACGATTGCCGGCCCCCATAGAGGAAATTATCGGTATATGTAATTCCATGCTACGAACAATTAAGTCAACTTTTGCTGACACATCATCCACTGCATCCAGCACAAAATCGTAATCTTGGCAGAACAATGCCGGTGCAGTGCTTGGCTCATATCGCTTAAAGATAGCATCTACTTGGGCTGAGGGATTGATGCTGAGCACGCGTTCTTTCATAGAGAAGACTTTGGGTTGTCCAATACTATGAAGAGTAGCTTGCAGTTGGCGATTAAGATTGCTTTTTTCCACACAGTCGGGATCGATTAGTACCAGTCTGCCAACGCCAGCTCGAGCCAGAGCCTCCACGGCAAAACTTCCTACACCGCCAATGCCAAATATCGCCACCTTGGCTTTAGCTAGCTTGGCCAATCCTTTTTCTCCAATAAGTAACGAGGTTCGACTGAATTGCTCCAGCACGAGTGCCACTCCTAAAAAATACCCCACCATGCCGTGGGCCGGCCGTTTTTGAAGCTGCTCTCTCAAGCAGGTGGGTGCTTGCCTGGCAGTATTATACGTCCCCGCAAGGGGCGTGTATGTTACTGTCAGAGTCATAACTCCCTCTTCAAAGGTGTTGGCTCAAAACTGACCGACTCACCACGTACACAGCAGGGATCCCTGTGGTTAACTTTATCTTAGCATACCGTGAAATGTTTTTCAAGGGTAAAGCATTGGTCTGACTGGGTTACTACGGTCCAAGTTTCTTCCTTAAATGGTAGGTTTTATCTTCAGCTCTGTCAACTGTTTGGGATTTACTTCACCTGGAGCAGCAGTTAGGAGGCAGGTCCCTGAAGCAGTTTTCGGAAAAGCCATAACGTCTCGAATGCTATGTTGACTCGTAAGAAGCATGATAAAACGATCAAGCCCAAAAGCAATCCCTCCATGAGGAGGAGTGCCATACTCAAATGCTTCTAGAAGGAAACCAAACTTCTCTTTAGCCTCATCCAGAGATAGACCAAGAGCACGAAACATCTTTTCTTGTACGTCACGTTTATGAATCCTGATACTACCGCCACCGAGCTCAACGCCATTTAGCACGAGATCATAAGCCTTTGCCCGAACCAAGTTAGGGCTAGTCTCGAGATAAGACAAATCTTCATCTACCGGTGACGTAAACGGATGGTGCTTGGCTACATAGCGCTTGTCTTCCTCGCTCCACTCAAACAAAGGAAAATCAGTAACCCAAGCAAAAGCAAAATCGTTATCATTAACAAGATCAAGCTTTCGACCCAAGCAAAGCCGCAACTGGCCCATGGCCAAAGAAGCTGTATGTTCATCGGCAGCTACCATAAGCAGCAAATCGCCTTCCTTAGCTGATAAGAGCTCCTTGAGACTGCTAATTTCCTCCACGGATAGCACCTTAGCCAGCGGAGAACGCACTTTTTCTTCCACTTCGAGTGCGATCCAGGCAAGACCTTTAGCTCCGAGCTGTGTTACTACAGCCGTTAAATCATCTATTTCCCGGCGTGTAAAACTGGCACCCCCTGGGACTGCCAAACCGCGAATAACGCCACCTTTTTTCAAGACCTGTTGGAAGACTTTAATGTTGGTTCCTTCAAATGCTGAACCTATATTAACCAAGGGTAAGTCAAATCTAAGATCGGGTTTGTCACTTCCATAGCGCTCCATAGCCGTTTGGTAAGTAATGCGCACAAATGGAGTAGCTACTTGGCGGCCTAAAACTTCACGTAAGACAGTGGCTATCATCTCTTCCGTCAGCAGTTGAATATCTTGTGGTGTAACAAAAGACATCTCGATATCAATTTGGGTAAACTCCGGTTGCCGGTCCGCTCTTAGATCTTCGTCCCGAAAACAGCGGGCTATCTGAAAGTAACGCTCCATGCCAGCAACCATAAGCAGTTGCTTAAAGAGCTGCGGAGATTGTGGTAAACCGTAAAATTTACCAGGATTAAGACGGCTTGGCACTAAAAAATCACGGGCCCCTTCTGGAGTGCTGGCAGCAAGAATAGGCGTTTCTATTTCCAAAAAGCCGTGGGCATCAAGAAAGTCTCGTACTACTTTAACCACCTTGTGTCGTATAAGCATATTTTGTTGTAGTTCAGGACGACGAAGGTCCAGATACCGGTATCGTAATCGGACCATCTCATCTACATCCACGTTATCTTCAATATAGAAGGGCGGGGTCTTAGCTGCATTTAGAACCCACATATCCTTGGCCAATACTTCTATGGTCCCTGTTTTTAGGTGTGCATTTTCGGTTCCCGCTGGCCGCCTACGAACAACACCTTTTACCGCCAATACATATTCATTGCGTACCATTTCTGCTTTATGAAAAGTTTCCGGAGCTGTATCGGGACTAAATACTACCTGAACCAAGCCCGAACGATCACGAAGATCAATAAATATAAGCCCACCATGATCACGCCGGCGTTGTACCCAGCCGTTTATAGTAGTGGTTTCCCCCACTAAACTCGCTAACTCCACACATGTATGAGTGCGTTGCCATGCTTCGCGCAAAAAAGCCATACACCCACTCCTTCCTTTGCCGATTCAAAGTTGTCTAGCCTTACTTTTTCTGCGATAATTTTTCCCTCAGAAAAGTAATCAATTGGTCTTGCAAAATTTCCTGTTGTTCGCCCAACTTCATGTCACGGACCACGACAGCGTTTCTCATCTTCTCTTCACCGCCGACAATAACTAACCAATTAGCGCCGGAACGATTAGCAGCTTTTAGTTGAGCCCGAAGACTAGCTTGACGATAATCTTTGTCCGCCGCGATGTTGGCTTGCCGCAAGCTTGTCAAAAGGGCAAAAGCGTCGTTGCCATCCTCCTTGGTTAAAGCCGCTACATAAACACTCGGTTTGTTGTCACCAACTAAACCAGAACCCACCTTTTCCCATGCCAGCAGCAACCGATCTAACCCCATAGCAAACCCAACTCCTGGAGTTGGAGGTCCACCGCATTCTTCCACCAGGCCATCATAACGCCCACCGCCACAAACAGCCGTCTGGGCGCCTAATCCAGACCAGGTAACTTCAAAAACAGTTTTAGTATAATAGTCCAATCCCCGGACCAAAGTTGGGTTAAGTACGTACTTGACACCAACTGACTGCAGGCACTTTTTTACCGACTCAAAATGGTTACCGCACTCTGCACATAGATATTGTATGACTTGGGGAGCAGTTTTCGCCAGATTATGACAGTCTTCTTCTTTACAGTCTAGTACCCTGAGCGGATTTCGTTTTATGCGATCGCAACACGTTTTACATAGTCTGTTCTCATGCAAAGAAAGATAATCAAGTAACGCTTGTCGATATTGTTTGCGGCACAGAGGGCAACCAATACTGTTTAATTCAACCTCCAGATCGGTCAAACCTAGCCGTGTGCACAAATCCAATACCAAAGTAATGACCTCTGCATCCACTGAAGGATCATCGGCTCCAATGACCTCTACACCGAATTGAGAAAACTGGCGGTAACGCCCAGCTTGGGGACGGTCATATCGAAACATTGGACCCATGTAATAAAGTTTAACCGGCTGGGGACCGGCATAGAGTTTGTGTTCTAAATAGGCGCGGACGGTCGAAGCAGTAGCCTCCGGGCGCAAAGTAATACTTCGGTTGCCTCGATCAATAAATGTATACATTTCCTTCTCAACAATATCGGTTGCTTCCCCGACACCGCGTCGAAACAGCTCCGTATGTTCAAACAGTGGCGGACGGATTTCACCGTACCCATAAAGGCGACAACAATCGCGTATGACTTCCTCCACATACTGCCATTTGGCAGTTTCCTCTGGCAGAAGATCGCGCGTGCCACGTGGCGCTGTGGTCAGCATTTAATCCCTCCTCGAGATTGTAAATATAAAAAATACCCCCTCTTCCCCGGCCAAAGGCCTGCCAGGGACGGGAGAATTCCCGCGGTGCCACCCTGCTTGGGCATAATGCCCCACTTTCTCTATAACGGAATAATCCGAACCAACCTACTTTATTCAGTCGGCTGCTCTGGGGTGTTTTTCGGTAGGGCAGCGATGGCTTAAGCTTGCAGTCATGGCTTAGGCTCCCTGAACATGCGCCTGCTACCTACTCTCCCCATCCATGCTTTGGTATATACCGATGTCGATTTTCATTTTAACCATTCTTTAATGTCCTGTCAATTGTAGGACCGTATAGCCTTTATTTTATATACACCCGCGGCACTCGAGAAGTAATACCACAAAGAATCTCGAGATCGATGGTTCCGCAAAGCTCGGCCAAATCTGCGACCGATATCTCATCATCGCCTTGTTTACCAATGAGCACAACTTCATCACCCAAGGCTACACCTGGCAGATCGGTCACATCGATAATACACTGATCCATACATACTCTACCAACTATCGGACAACGCTTCCCCCTAACCAGCACATAACCTTTGTTAGATAATCCCCGAGGATAGCCATCAGCATAACCTATAGGTAACGTCGCCAAAACTCGTTCTGAAGGAGCGGTATAAGTTAGACCGTAACTGATCGCCGTTCCTGCTGAAACAGTTTTCAAAAAGACAATACGCGTCTTAAGAGTTAATGTGGAATGCAATGTTATTTTTTTTTGACTATCCGGGCCAGGCCAACACCCATACAAAATACAGCCGGGGCGAACCATATCAAAATGAGTCTCAGGGAAATCTAATATCCCGGCACTATTTGCCAAGTGCTGACAAGAAAAAACATAACCCTCTTGGCTCAAAGCATTTAGCGCCTCTTGAAAGTATCTTTCCTGCTGACTAGTGTACTCCTTGTCCAATTCGTCGGCAACAGCAAAGTGACTGAAAACGCCCTCGAACTTAAGTCCCAGCAACCCGTCCATCTTCTTCATAAAACCGACAGCATCTTCTGGCCTAACGCCAATGCGCCCCATACCAGTATCTATTTTTAAGTGAACTTTAGCCGATTTGTTCAGTCGCTTAGCAGCCAAGGATAAAGCTTGAGCAAATTCTTCGGTGCATAAAGCCTGGGCAATGTCATAATGGATGGCTGCCTCCACACCTTCACCGGGAATATTTGTCCCCATAACTAAAATAGGTAACCTCAACCCAGCTTCACGCAGGGCCACCGCTTCATCTAAGGTTGCTACTGCTAGCCTATCGGTCCCGGCTTCGGCTAGCGTCTCGGCTATCTCTATTGCTCCATGACCGTATGCATTGGCTTTTACTACAGACATAACTTTAACTTTCGGTCCTACTAACGATTTGATAGCTACTAAATTATTCTTTACTCCTCTTAGGTCAATCTCAGCCCATGTTGGACGGAGTGCCATAAATCACTCGCCTCCTACCAATGATTACTCCCCAAAGTTGATTCGGTTTCCAACGATCAAATTCCTCCCTTAAATCTCTAAGAACAGATAGTACTAGGAAGGGCTGCCCAATACGGCAGCCCTTCCTAAAACACGCAAACTTATAAAGTTGCTTTG
>JBMNSQ010000004.1:0-31274 GCA_050945275.1 bacterium
GTCGTTTTGTAAATGGTATCCTCAGTGTAGTGGCCAAACTTAAAGCAGAGAAGGATGGCAAAACTAAGTGACCAACGTAATCCTAGGAATGGATAGCAGTTGTTACACTACGTCTGTAGCAGTTATCTCGCAACAAGGAGATATAATGGCTGATTGGCGACAAGTCTTGTCAGTTAAACCGGGGACCATTGGGCTCAGACAGCGGGAGGCTTTGTTTCAGCACTGGCAAAACTTTCCCGTCTTGCTGCAAAATCTAAAGACACTGCTTGATCACCGCATTATGGCTGTTGCTTGTAGCCATCGACCGACAAACCATCCAAATTCTTATATGCCTGTGTTTACTGCTGCTACAAGTGTGGCACAATCTTTAGCGGCAGCTCTGGATGTCCCTGTTTACTCATTTTCCCATCAAGAAGGTCACTTGGCAGCAGGACGTTTAGGAGCTAAGGGTCCGTATTCCTCTTCCTTTTTGGCAGTTCATCTATCAGGAGGAACCTCTGAGTTATTGATGGTACAGGAAAAATCTAGTGGTCTAGATATATCCGTCTTAGGTAAAACTCTAGATTTGAATGCCGGTCAATTTGTTGATCGTGTAGGTGTAGCTCTAGGTCTACCTTTTCCCTCTGGACAGGCTTTGGAAAATGTGGCCCAAACAGACCTTTCTGGTGAGCAACCGATTATATCGTCTTATACCAATGGCTATGACGTGAGTTTTTCTGGTCCAACAACAAAAGCCCTGAATCTGCTGTCCAAAAATGTTAACAAAGCAGCTTTAGCACGGGCAGTGTTTCGCTGCATTGCTAATACAATAGAAAAAGTGTTACTTAAAGCCACGGCTGATTTGGGAGTTAAAAATGTCCTATTAGTGGGGGGCGTTGCTGCTAACAACTTTATTCGCGAGCGCTTGCGTAATCGCCTCGAACATCCAGCGGTTGGTATAAGGTTATTTTTCACTTCACCTGAACTTAGCACAGATAACGCCGTTGGGATAGCCCATCTCGGTTTCTTAACTATAAGGAGAAGAGGCACGTGATTAAACCACTACCGGCTCTAGTATACAGCGTAACGGAGCTAACTAAGCTAGTTAAGGAAAATTTGGAAAGCGACCTAAGATTAAATAGTATATGGGTGCGTGGTGAGATTGGTACATTTAAGTGCCACTCATCTGGGCATATGTATTTCACTCTTAAAGACAAAGACAGCCTACTTCGCTGCGTTATGTTTCGCCGCTTTGCATCGCACCTCCGCTTTCGGCCCAGCTCGGGTCTAGAAGTACTGGCTTTAGGCCAAATTAGTTTATACGAACGTGATGGTGTGTACCAATTATATGTTCGTGAATTGCAGCCCGATGGACTGGGAGCAGAGTACCTTGCATTAGAGCAAAGCAAAAAACGGTTAGCTCAAGAAGGGTTGCTGGCAGCGGAACGTAAAAGGCCTTTACCTGCACTGCCAAAAAGAGTAGCAGTGGTGACTTCGCCCGTTGGTGCCGCCCTGCAGGATATAATAGCTGTTGCCCAAAGGCGTTTTTCGGGGGTTGAAATACTTCTTTGTCCGGTGTTGGTTCAAGGGACAGAAGCCCCGGCTCAAATTATACGAGCCTTAAAGCAGCTTAACCGAATACAAGAGATTGATGTAGTAATATTGGCCCGTGGAGGAGGAAGCCGGGAAGATTTATGGGCTTTTAACAATGAACAGGTTGCCCGGCAGGTGGCCACCTCTAAGGCACCCTTAGTCAGTGCGGTTGGTCATGAGATAGACTATACATTAGCCGATTTAGTAGCTGACGTTCGTGCACCTACACCGTCGGCTGCTGCTGAACTGGTATTTCCTGATCGATACCAAATAGAAAAAGACTTATTCCACTGCTCGAAGCGCCTAGACGAAGCTCTCAGTCTGTACCTTTTGCAACGCCGCAACATGGTACAACAAATTGCAGATCGTGAAATTTGGCGTCAGCCCACTTCCTTGGTGGCAGAGCATCAGCAGGCCTATCTATATACCAAAAGCCTACTATTTCTAGCCAGCGATAGATTTGTGCAGGACCAAAAGGCCCAAATTGCAGAATTAAAGCGTGCTCTATTTGCTTTGGATCCCATGGCTGTATTAAAACGAGGATTTGTGTCTGCACAAGACTATGACCATGGCCATTTAGTTACTAGAGCCGCCTTTGTGTATTCTGGCCAGTACCTGCGCCTAAAGTTTACCGACGGTGAAGTTATAGCTCAGGTACTTCCTGGCTGTAAAGGGGATGATAACGATCACCAAAGCAAGACGAACGAAGAAGAAAATAAGTTTTGAAGAAGCCTTTACACGGTTAGAAGAAATCACGTCCACATTGGAACAAGGCAATCTTAGTCTGGAAGCAGCCATAAAAATCTTTGGCGAAGGCAAGGAGCTACTAGGCTATTGTGAAGAGTTACTTGGTGAGGCCCAGGAGGCTCTTAAAATAATTGACTTAAATGATAGCGAACATGCTGTTTCTGGGGACGAGGAGGAAAAAGAGTGAATCTAAGACAATACTTACATGAACGTGCTGGCCTGGTGGAAAAAGTTTTGTCAGATTATCTACCAGTATTACCAGCTGTAGCTCGGCAATTGGAACGAGCGATGCGTTATAGTGTGTTTGCCGGTGGTAAAAGGCTAAGACCAATACTAACCCTAGCTAGTGCTGAAGCTGTGGGTAGCATTCCTGAAGCGGCGCTGCCAGCTGCTTGTGCTTTGGAACTTATTCACACATATTCGCTTATCCACGACGATCTGCCTGCGATGGATAATGATGATTGGCGTCGTGGTAAGCCAACCAATCATATAGTATTTGGTGAAGCTCAGGCTATCTTGGCCGGTGACGCTCTCCTCACACAGGCTTTCGCTGTGCTTAGTTCTCGTGATCATCAAGTACCTCTTGATGCCGAAAAAGCGTTATATGTTATACAAGAAATAGCTAATGCTGCTGGGCCTATGGGTATGGTTGGTGGACAAAGTGTTGATATTAGTCAAGAAGGCACATCAAAAGTGCAAGATGCAGCGGAAGTTCTTCACTACATTCATACACACAAAACAGGTGCTATTTTGAGAGCGGCTGCCCGCGTAGGAGCAATTGTAGCCGAAGCTACGCCAGAACAATTGTCAGCTTTAACTTTGTATGGAGAAAAACTTGGCTTGGCTTTTCAAATCTGTGATGATATTCTCGATGCAACCGGCGATGCCGAGCTTCTGGGCAAGCCTGTAAAAACTGATGCCGAGCACCAAAAATTAACTTATGTAACTGTACACGGTTTAACAGAAGCTAAGCGTATGGCTATCAGTTTAGCCGAAGAAGCCGTGGGTGCGTTAACTAATTTTACTAATGCGGCCGAACCTCTTCGGGCTTTAGCCCACTTTACAGTGAAAAGGCAACACTAGGTTTTTAACAAGATTGATCTATCGAAGGAACAAGAAAGATGTGTCGAGGGGGCAGCTTAGTCATGGCAGACTTATGGCATAACCGAATCTTACAATCGGCGCTCTTGGCCTGGGCTATCGCTCAGGGTTTGAAGGTGCCTCTTACGCTATTGACTAAGCGCCGGTGGGATTTTATGCGGCTAGTCAGCCCTGGTGGTATGCCCAGTTCTCATTCGGCGTTAGTAAGTGCCATGGCTGTAGGTGTGGGACGGGTAAGAGGTTTTTCTTCGGCTGAGACAGCCATTGCTTTTGTTCTAGCATTAGTTGTTATGTATGACTCAGCTGGCGTACGTCGAGCAGCAGGGGCTCAGGCTAGTGTTCTTAATAAAATTGCAGATGAACTTTTTAAAGGAGGTCGTGTACGCGAAGAAAGGTTGCGGGAGCTTCTAGGCCATACGCCGATAGAGGTATTTACCGGAGCTTTTTTAGGAGCGATTGTGGCCAGCTTTATTTGACCGTAGCGCTCATTGCATCGGATTTATGACCATGATATAATAAGCGTGAACTGGAGATACAATTATCTCTACTTTTGAGTCAACAATTCTTATGAGCGACAGGTGGTGCAGTATCCTAGTCAGTATTTTTACCCTTGAAAACGGGCCTAAAAATCCGTTAAGGGCATAGCAATGAAGTTCCTGGTGCTGGCCGTATACGCCCAGTGTGCGGCTGGTGCTGGGAGTTAAGAGAAAAGGGCAACCACAAAGGCATGTGGCTGCTGTCCCTTTTCCCGCGGAGACCCAAGTGCGTGGCTAAGGTTACGGCTTGGGGTGTGAACCTGCATGCGGTGCAAGCTGGGTGCAGTGTAGCCTGCCTTGAGTGTGGGTGGTGAATACAGGTCCGGTTTATAGTCTATGGGCCCAAAGACTATAAACTGTTGCTGTTGAAACCCTTCATGCAAAAGAGGCTAGAGGGAAAGAATGCTGTCGAGGAAAACTCCTAGGCTGCCCAATCGGGTTGGGACAAAATAAGGATTAAAGTGCGGACTAAGTGGCAATCTAGTCCGATGTTCGGCGACGACATCGAACAATCATAAAAGGAAACTGCCTTTTCGGCGACGAAAAGGTGATTGTTGGGAAAACCTACTAGACCTTAAGCCGCAACATTTACTTTTTTTGTTACCACCTGTCGAAACATCATACTAAAATAATTAAGCGGAGTGTGGTGGGGTGAGACCCAAGCCTTCTTTAACTGCTGCTTGGCGAAGTGGATTAAGGTCAGGATCATTAACTATGGGCCTGTCTTTACTTTTAGGAGTGTCTTCTGGCTACGTGGTACGTGTAGTACCACTTTTTTTGGCTTTTTTGGTTCTTTTTGCTATTATACTGTTAGGTATCTTATTTGATATTATGGGGGTAGCTGTTACTGTTGCCGAGGAACCACCTCTTCATGCTATGGCGGCTAAAAGGCTACCTGGCGCTCGTCAAGCGGTACGGCTGCTACGCCAGGCACCGGCTGTAAGCAACTTTTGCAATGACCTAGTCGGCGACATGGCTGGCACTTTGTCCGGCGCCACCGGTGCGACTATAGTTTTTAGTTTGGCCAAACGCTACCCAAATCTAAGAGAAGAATGGTTGTCTTTGCTAGTAATAGCACTTATCTCTGCTCTGACAGTGGGCGGAAAAGCAATTAGCAAACATTTTTCTATTCAGCAAGCAAATGATATAACATTAAAGATGGGTCGAGCTTTGTTTTTAGTAGAGAAAATCATTGGTCGCGAACTGCTGGCAAAATCTAATAGACGGGGGTAATAAATAATGGCAAGGGTTTTGTCCCAAATACATAATCCGTCTGACACTAGAAGTCTGTCATTGCAAAAACTGGAAACACTGAGTCGCGAATTGCGCCAAGAGATTATCGCCACTGTAGCGGCTAATGGAGGCCATTTGGCTCCTAATTTGGGGGTAATTGAATTAACTGTAGCCCTCCACAGCATTTACAATCGGCCGGGGGACAAAATTATCTGGGATGTGGGACACCAAGCTTATGCTCATAAATTGCTTACCGGACGGCAGGATCAGTTTTTCAGTTTACGCCAAGCTGGCGGTTTGAGTGGCTATCCTAAACGTTCGGAGAGTCAATACGATTATTTTGGCGCTGGTCATAGCAGCACATCAATTTCTGCGGCTTTAGGTTACGCTATTGCTCGCGATCTTAATCATGATAAGTCGGTAGTCTGCGCTGTCATTGGAGATGGTTCACTAACAGGTGGAATGGCGTTTGAGGCTTTAAACCATGCTGGACAATTGGGGCAACAATTAGTGGTTGTCCTGAATGATAACGACATGTCTATTAATCGTAATGTGGGTGCCCTTTCACTTTATCTAACCCGGCTGCGCTCCGACCCGAAATACTTTCGTTTAAAGGAAGATATTGAGTTCTTGTTAAAACGTATTCCAGCTATAGGATCTCAGGTGGCACGTACGGCTGAGCGGGTTAAAGATGCTTTTCGCTATATGTTAGTCCCAGGAACATTATTTGAAGAATTGGGGTTTACATATTTAGGTCCTCTCGACGGCCATAATATTGCTGCTTTGCGAAACGTATTACAACATGCACGCCAAATCAATGGCCCGGTTCTCATCCACGTATTAACGAAAAAAGGAAAGGGATATTTACTGGCAGAAAAAAGCCCCGACAAATATCATGGGATTGGACCATTTGACATCAATACCGGACAAACCAAAAAGAAGAGCGGCCAGTCCTATACTTCTGTATTTGGCGAGACTATGATGAAGCTAGGGTCTGAGAATTCCGAGGTGGTCGCTATCTGTGCTGCTATGGCCGATGGCACAGGTTTGACCTCGTTTGCTCATCGCTTCCCTGATCGCTTTTTTGATGTTGGTATTGCCGAACAACATGCCGTTACTTTGGCGGCTGCCTTGGCAGCTGCCGGCAAACGACCAGTGGTTGCCATTTACAGCACGTTTCTGCAAAGGGCTTATGATCAGATAGTTCATGACGTGTGCCTACAGAACCTACCGGTGGTATTTTGCTTAGATCGGTCTGGCTTAGTGGGAGAAGATGGTGCTACCCATCAAGGATTGTTTGATTTTTCCTATCTAAGGCATATTCCTAACATGACAATTATGGCACCACGCGATGCAGGTGAATTAGAATACATGTTAACTCAGGCGCTACAACATACCGGACCTGTGGCCATTCGTTACCCAAGGGCACAAGTTGAAGTTACACCGATGCCCAAAAGGCGTGCCAGCTGGAACAGTGGTGAAATCCTAAAGGAAGGTTCAGAGGGTATGGTACTGGCGGTAGGTAGCATGGTACTACCCAGTCTAAGAGCCGCTTGGCGTCTAGAGGAGAAAGGAGTAAGTGTTGGTGTTACTGACATTCGTTTTGTTAAACCCCTTCCCAAAGAACTAGTTCTTAAACTTGCCCGAACCCACAAACGGCTAGTCACAGTGGAAGACCATGTGTTGGCAGGTGGGTTGGGAAGTGCGGTTCTGGAACTTATAAGCGATACGGAGATTTTGGTGCGTCTAAAACGCTTAGGGGTGAAGGACGAATTTGTTGAACATGCTACTAGGCAGCAGCAGCTGGCTCTCTATGGATTGGATGAGGCTAGCCTGGAAGCTGCTTTCTTAAGCCACTTTACCGTCAATTCTTCAAATAAGGTCCATTTTAAGGTGAGTGACGGCAGTGGAAACTAAAAGACTAGACATTTTATTGGTAGAAAGGGGTTTAGTCACCAGTCGAGAGCGGGCTCAAGCCAGGATCATGGCAAAGCACGTATTGGTAGATGGGAGACCTATTACTAAGTCTGGAGCCAAAGTGCCTTTGGAAGCAAAGATAGTGCTAAGAGGCGAGGATCTGCCATACGTGAGCCGGGGTGGACTAAAATTAGAGAAAGCTATAACGGCATTTGCACTGGACCTGAATGATAAGATTGTCCTTGATGTTGGCGCGTCTACGGGTGGATTTACTGATTGTGTACTTCAAAACGGAGCAAGAAAAGTATATGCAGTGGATGTTGGTTACGGGCAATTGGCTTGGCGACTGCGGCAAGATCCCCGTGTAATAGTATTGGAGCGTACCAATATTAGACACTTAGATAAATCAAAGTTGATACCATTTCCTAGTATGGCTTGCATCGACGTTTCTTTCATTTCACTACAGACTGTTATCCCACCGGTGATGGAGTTTTTGGTTGGAGACAGGGAGCTAGTGGCTCTTATTAAACCCCAGTTTGAAGTTGGGCGGAGCAGGGTAGGTAAAGGGGGCATTGTTCGCGAACCTTCCTTGCATCGGGAAGTGTTGTCGAATATTGTGGCTACAGTGGAACAATATCTAACATGCATAGCCCTTGATTATTCGCCTATTAGAGGAAGCAAAGGCAATATTGAGTACTTGCTTTATGCGAGATTATCCTCCCCTAAGTTACCACTTAATATTGATCAGGTGGTAGCTAATGCTCATGCTGATTTGACGTAATCTCGGCCTATTTTGGCTTTTTATGCCGAAATTATGAGGTAGGGGGAGAGAGTGGGTGACCCGTGGAGACATATTGATTTTAGGAATAATTATCGGAGCTATTGTTTCATTAAGACTATATGTTTGGCGGCAACGTTGGCTACTTCGACATCGCTTCCGCGGTGCTAAACGTTCAGAAGAAAAGGCGGCAGATTTTCTACGAGAGCAAGGGTTCAAAGTGGTTAACCGCCAACCCGCTGCTAACTCCTTGGCCTATATAAATGGTAAAGAACATACCACTACTATAAGGGCTGATTTTATTGCTCGTAAAGGTTGGCGTACTTACGTTGTGGAAGTTAAAAGTGGGCGAACAGCGCCCAAACTTTATGCTCGTACTAGAAGACAGTTATTGGAATATCAGTTAGCGTTTCAGCCTTACGGTATCATACTAGTTGATATGAACAAAAAAACTTACCGAGAAGTTTCGTTTCGCACGCCGTCTCTTAATTGGCGTTTAGGGTGGACTACTACAGTAGTGGGTTTAGTTTCTTTTTTCTTTGGCGTAGGAGCCGCCGCTTACATCCTAACTAAGGGGAAGTGGTGATGATCTTTAACAACATAGCTATATTCGTCAACAAAGACAAAGCACAGGCTTATAAACTGGGCCGTCGTTTAGTTAAATACTGTGAGGAACATTCTTTGGCTGCTGCCATGCTGCCAGCGGACGCTGCTTTCTTAGATCACGGTGAATTGGGGCGTCCATTGAACAATCTTAGAGAGTGGGCACATTTGGTAATTTCCTTAGGAGGAGATGGTACTCTTTTGGGGGCAGCACGCCTCTTTGCGTCTGCTGGAGTGCCTGTATTGGGAATAAATCTGGGCCACTTAGGATTCTTGACAGCTGCTGAGCCGGATCACATAGAACAGATGTTTCTAGATTTAGTAGCGGGACAGTTTAACTTGGATGAACGTCATTTATTGAAAGCCCAAATCTGGCGTAATGACCAACAAGTGGCCGAATTTCAGGCCCTAAACGACGTAGTTATCACTAAGAATTCCTTTTCCCATATAAAGGTTATCTGTTATGTGGGTAGCGAGTACCTGGCCACTTATCCAGGAGACGGTGTGATAGTGGCCACGGCCACCGGCTCGACTGCTTACACCCTTTCAGCAGGAGGGCCGATAGTCAGCCCGGATTTGGAATGCCTAATTATTACTCCTATTTGTGCTCATGCCTTTGGAGCTCGCAGTTTGATTATTTCCGGCCGGGAAACTTTTAAAGCAGTTGTCACTGCCAACAAAGGGGATCTTATGCTCGCTGTAGATGGCCAAGAGATATATCCTTTGGAATTAAAAGATCAAATACAGGTGACCTTAGCTGCGGAAAAGGCAAAGTTTATTCGTCTTCCCGGGCAAGAATTTTATCGCGCCCTGCGGACGAGACTTAAAGATAGTTGCTTTAAGCTCCCAACGGATGAAACTGATAAATATTAAAGGGGATAAAGGGGGGAATGTTCAAATTGAAAGTGCGACGACAAATGAAGATTATGGAGCTTATTAATTCCCATCCTATTGAAACCCAGGAAGAGCTGGCGGCACTGTTGAGTCAAGAAGGTTTTGAGGTAACCCAAGCTACAATTTCTAGGGATATTAAGGAGTTGCGCTTGGTTAAGGCACCTTTGGGTGATAACAAATATTGTTATGCCCTGCCTCCAGAAATGCCCAAGGGAAGTCTGGATCCACGTCTTAAGCGCATCTTCCGTGAATCCGTTATAGGCTTGGATTATAGCGAAAATCTCATTGTTGTCAAAACTTTACCCGGTTCTGCCCAAGGGGTAGCCTTTGCTGTAGACAGTACCGATTGGGAGGAAATATTAGGTACTTTGGCTGGAGACGATACTATCTTGATCATTGTTAAGCACAAAGATAAGGTCCCGGATGTCATAGAGCGGTTTGAGGAATTTTTGGGCTAGAAGGTGGTTGCTTTGCTACAAGCCATAACCATTTCCAATTTTGCCTTAATCGACGAACTGTGTTTGGAATTTGAACCAGGATTGAATATATTGTCGGGTGAAACCGGTGCGGGAAAATCAATCATTATTGATGCTTTAGGTATGGCTCTGGGAGAAAGAGCATCGACTGAATTCATACGGCAAGGGGCCTCATCAGCTCGCGTAGATGCCTTATTTACTGTTACCAGGGGCTCACCTTTATCAGATTATCTAGCAGAAGCTGGGATCACTTATGACGATCATGTTGTGTTAACGCGGGAGCTCAATGCTTCCGGTCGCAATTTCTGCCGGGTCAATGGCTCACTCGTCACTACAACCCAACTAAAAGACATAGCACGGTACTTAGTGGATATACATGGGCAACATCAACATCAGTCCTTACTAAACCCTAACACCCATCTATCTTTTTTAGATTCCTTCGGTGGCCAACAACAATTGGAACTGGCTGAGGCTGTGTATGGTCTTTATCTAAAATATCAGCGGCTACTTTATGACATAAAAAATCAAGACCAGGCAGAGCGAACTCGTTTTCAACGAATGGACATGCTTAAATACCAAATAGAGGAAATTGAAGCCGCCCATCTTGTACCCGGTGAAAAGGAAGAATTGCTTCAACAAAAAGAACGACTTCAACAAAGAGAAAGTCTGTTGGAGTTAGTGGGCAATGCTTATCAATTGTTGTATGGTAGCGACCGCGATAAGGGAGTGTTAGATTTATTAGGGCAGGCCGAGGTGTTCTTAGAGCAAGCAGCAACCATAGATAATAATCTAATGCCTGATTTCGAAGATTTGGCTTCTATGTTGTGCCAACTAGAAGATTTGGTTCCAAGATTACGTACTTATCAGGAGGATCTGCCAGTTGATTCAACTGGATTGGCCGAATTGGAAGAAAGACTGGAGCTTATCCGTTCATTAAGTCGCAAATACGGTGCGGACATTGAAGAGATCCTTTCTTATGCCAATGAGGCAGAAGCGGAACTTCAACAGTTACAACTAGAAGAACAGAAACAAGATAAGGCCCGCGAAGAATTAGGGCAAGTTATACAACAATTAACCAAAATGGCAAGTGAACTGTCGGATAGGCGGCAAGATATTGCCACTCGGTTTGAAGAAAGTTTAGCTATAGAACTAGCCAACTTAGCGATGGAAAAAGCACAAGTTAAAGTGCTGCTCTCAACAGAAAAGGACGATCAAGGCTTAAATTACCAAGGAGATAAACTAAAAATTTTTTCCACTGGGTTTGACAAAGCGGAGTTTTTACTTATGGCTAACCCGGGAGAAATGCCTAAGTCATTGGCCAAAATTGGGTCCGGGGGAGAAATTGCTCGTGTAATGCTAGCTATAAAGACTGTACTAGCGGGAGCTGATGCTGTTTCTACCTTAATTTTTGACGAAATCGACGCTGGCATTGGTGGTCGGGCTGCTCAAAAAGTGGCGTCTAAGTTAGCCCACGTTAGCAAGTATCATCAGATTATTTGTATTACCCACCTGCCGCAAATTGCTGCTACCGGAAATTGTCATTTTTACATTTATAAAAAAGCGATTGATGGGAAAACCTATACAAAAATAAGACGTCTAACAAAAACAGAACGTATACAAGAACTAGCGAGGATGTTGGCGGGAAACAACATCACACCAGTGGTATTACAGCACGCAGAGCAACTATTACAGCAAAACTTATAAGGCTGAGGACAAAACCTAAAAACCCTTCCTTAACCGGGAACTCCTCACAGCATAAAGAAGCCGGAGACAGGGAAACCTGTGCTCAGGTTTCTTTATTTTTGAGAGGAAAGGAGGACCATCATTTTCAAAGTTGGGGCAAGGAGTGACCGGATATGAGAAAGGAAAAAAGAACAAGAATAATATTGGTATCTGTTATGTTGTCGCTTCTCTTATTGGCTTATCTTGTGCCATACTATTACCACATTATTTTGTTCCCTCGGACTATCGGCTTGCCAGTTGGGCAGAGCCAGGATTTTAACTTCAATCTACCCTTACCGGCCAAAGTTCGGCTTCTCAAAGGTACTGGATTAAGATTAAACCAAAGCTGGCTAACTAGTAATCCGATCGAGATAAATTTGAGTCATCCCTTAACTTTAGAGACTGCGAACATTGGCCAATCGGAAGTAGAGTTTTCATTGTTTGGTATCCCTTGGCGCCGAGTACTAGTACACGCAAAAATGCCAGATAAAGTAATGCCAGGCGGTCACGCCGTTGGTGTCCTATTGACCAGTAAAGGGATTATCGTAGTTGGGTTCGACCATATTGTTAACAGTCAGACCAACTCTTCTGTATCACCGGCTCGTGAAGCGGGGATTCAACCAGGTGATCTTATTTTGGAAGCAGATGATACTAGTCTATTAACCGTATCTGATCTGGTCCGGGTAGTAAATCAAGCTGGTCAAGAAGGCCGTATGTTAACGATTAAACTAAAACGGGGGGAGGAGACAAGAACAACCCAACTGCAACCAATGTTGGCTTCTGATGGAACTTTTCGCATTGGGCTATACGTACGTGACGGAGCCAACGGTGTTGGCACAATGTCTTTTTATGATCCTGATAATGGCTGGTTTGGAGCTTTGGGTCATATAGTTACTGATGTGGACACCGGTATAACATTGAACATTAGGCAGGGCTCCGTGGTAAAAGCCCTAATATCAAGCATTAATGCTGGTGTCCGTGGACAACCAGGTGAAAAAATTGGTGTGTTTCAACCCGGAGAGGGTAATTTGGGCACGATTGAAGCAAATACCGAATTTGGCATCTTCGGGCAGTTGGATAAACCACTGGAAAATCCTTACTTTCAAGAGTCGATCCCGGTGGCACTAGCAGGAGAAGTTCATGTAGGTACGGCTGAAATGTATACCGTGTTGGAACGTGACCGAATCGAAAAATTCGAGGTAGAAATCGAGCGGGTGATGAATCAATTTACTCCCACCGACAAAGGCATGGTGCTTAGAATTACCGACCAGCGGATGTTAGAAAAAGCAGGGGGTATTGTGCAAGGAATGAGTGGTAGTCCTATTGTTCAAAATGGGAAACTAGTAGGCGTTGTTACTCATGTGTTTGTTAATGATCCTAGTCGAGGGTTCGGCATTATGGCTGAATGGATGATTGACAAAGGTAACAAAGTACAGCAAGGGGCCGAAAGGCCCCTTAAATTTTCGGATGTTCTTCCCATTTAAGGAGGATTATGGTAATCTGTTGTCGAATACCAATTTTTAGGGACAAGAATAGATAAATAAAAGGGGGAAACAATTTTGGCGGAAGGCATAAGGGTAATGATAGCCGACGATAACAAGGAGTTTTGCGAACTTGTACAAGAATATGTCGAAGAACAAGGCGACATGCAATTAGTAGGCGTTGCTTACAACGGTATGGAGGTATTGGAAAAGCTTGATGCTGCTTTGCCAGATGTCTTAGTTTTAGACATAATTATGCCACATCTGGACGGTTTAGGTGTGTTGGAAAAGTTAGTGGAGAGGCCAGTGGATAACCGCCCTAAGGTTATCATGTTGACAGCCTTTGGACAGGAGAGCATTACTCAACGAGTGATTGAACTCGGTGCTGACTACTATATCCTAAAACCCTTTAACTTAGATGTTTTGATTAACCGCATACGTCAATTAGCAAGTAACAATTATATACCAAAACGTGTTTTGCAGGTAAAAGCTAAGAGCTTAGATGTGGAAGTAACGAATATTATTCACCAAATTGGTGTACCGGCACATATAAAAGGCTATCTCTATTTACGCGAAGCTATCCTTATGGTTATTCACGATGTGGACTTATTAGGAGCCGTGACAAAGGAGTTATATCCTCTTATTGGTGAAAAGTATAACACTACCCCTAGCCGAGTAGAACGAGCTATTCGTCATGCCATTGAGGTGGCCTGGAGCCGAGGCAACGTAGACGTAGTGAATAGTTTATTTGGATATACAATAGATGTTAACCGGGGTAAACCTACCAATTCAGAGTTCATCGCTATGATTGCAGATAAGCTGCGAGTAGAAAACAAAGCTAGTTAAACTAAAAAGAGCTATTCTAGGACAGCGATTTGCTGTCCTAGAATTTTATGTAAATAAAGGAGACAGACGCCAAAAGAAAGGAATTGTGGACACTAATGCCGAAATAATGGACAGGAACGGGGCTAGGGGGTATTTACTTGATCGGTGTTGTAGCGTGCGATCTGGGGGCTTATGCCAAAGAAATAGCCGAGTGCCTTGAAGAGACTGCGTTTTTGCAATCATTAGCGTATATTTGTTTAGAAGGTGAACAACACGATAATCTTCCACCGTTCTTTCGTTCCTTACCATCAATAACAGCTCAGCAACTAATTTTGATTGAAGGCCTTGATATTATTATCTGTGGTAGCAAAAAAGGAAAAGCTTTGGTTCAAGCGTTAAAGCTTGAAGGCACGTTGTTGATAGGGCCTGAAGACATACCTGCTTTTTTATTTTTGGTAACACGTTTATGCCGGGAAATAAACGAGCTTATACAATCAAAACTTATGCTGGGAGCAATTATTAACGCGACCCAAGATGCCATTTCGGTAGTGGATCAACACGGTCGCGGTATTTTAATAAACCCAGCTTATACAAAACTTACCGGATTAACCGAAAAAGATATATTGGGAAAGCCAGCCACTGTCGATATCGCTGAAGGGGACAGTATTCACTTACAGGTTTTAAAGACTAAAGAAGCGGTAAGAGGAGCCAGACTTAAAGTAGGTCCCCAAAAACGGGATGTTATTGTCGATGTGGCTCCTATTATAGTGCAAGGACGTTTACGTGGTAGCGTTGGCGTCATCCACGATGTGTCGCAAATCAAAACATTGACTGAAGAATTGACGCGAGCTAAACAAAGAATACGACATTTAGAAGCAAAATACACATTTGAAGACATCATTGGTGATAGTCCCGAATTGAAGGCAGCGATTGAGCAGGCTCGCCGTGCCTCTGATTTGCCAGCTACTGTTTTACTAAGAGGTGAAAGCGGCACAGGTAAGGAGCTGTTTGCTCATGCTATCCATAATGCAAGTCGTTGGCGTAGTGGCCAGTTTATAAGGGTTAATTGCACAGCTATTGCTGAATCGTTGCTAGAGAGCGAATTGTTTGGATACGAGGAAGGGGCTTTTACCGGTGCCAAACGGCATGGAAAAAAAGGTTTTTTTGAAGAAGCAGATGGCGGAACAATATTTTTGGATGAAATCGGAGAAATAAGCTCTGCTTTGCAAGCTAAGCTTCTTCGAGTATTACAGGAAAAAGAAATTGTTAGGGTCGGCTCAACCAGGACTATACCGGTAAATGTGCGTATTATTGCTGCTACTAATGTTAATTTGGAACAAGCAGTGCAAGAAGGACGTTTCCGGGAAGATCTTTATTATCGTCTAAATGTAGTTCCTGTTTTTATTCCACCGCTTCGCTATCGTAAGGATGATATACCACCACTGGTCAATTTCTTGTTGCGCAAGTTTAATCAACAATTCGGCCGGGCAGTACAGAAAGTATCCCCTCAGATTTTATCTGCTTTAGCAGCTTACGATTGGCCTGGTAATGTACGGGAGTTGGAGAACATTGTTGGGCGGGCCATGATTAATATGAAATATAATGAGATTGTTATGCAGGTGCATCACTTACCCCCACTCGGTCATCCCGGCGTAGGAGTTACTCGGTCCCTTAGCACGACAACAAGTGGGTGGGTTCCAGGTAAAACCTTGGCTCAACTAACTGCAGCTGTAGAACAAAAAGCGCTCGAACAAGCATTACTTTATGCCAAAGGCAATAAGACTGTGGCCGCTAACCTTCTTGGTGTGTCGCCACGGACACTATATTATAAAATTGAGAAGTATGGTACAATAACCGACTAATTGTGCAGTATACTGCAAGCAGCAAATTGCAGAGCTGCAACGTGTTGCGTCTTTAAGGAGAGTATATTGTCATAGACCGTGCTAGTTGATAGAAATGCTGATGAACAGTGTATAGTCGTTGCATACTAAGAAAATTGCTGCTGTTTTGCCAAGTGGACCGCTTTGTTTTTGTCCGTTGTTACGGGGGTTTGGCTGGCATGACACTTGCATGAATAGATAGTGTGCGAACAGAATTCACAGGAGGGGGGGAGTAAGACGCGTATTTTAGTTTTGAATCCCGGTTCTACATCTACTAAGCTAGCGTTATTCGACGATGATCAGATGCTTGTTGCCGATAGTCTTTTTCACCCACCGAACGAATTGGAAGCCTGTGGACTGGTGATTAACCAATACAACCTGCGTAAGGAAGCTATTCTTGATTTTCTAAAAATCAAAGATGTAACCCTATCATCGCTAGCAGCAATAGTAGGAAGAGGCGGACTAACCAAACCTTTGGCTGGCGGGACATACCGGATAAATCAGCCTATGTTAAATGATTTAAAGTCAGCCCGGTGGGGTGAGCACGCATCAAACTTAGGTCCTATCTTAGCTTACGAATTGGCTGAGGAGGCGGGGGGAATACCGGCTTTCATCGTAGATCCCGTTGTGGTAGACGAGCTTGATGATGTTGCCCGTATTTCTGGTCTACCGGAATTGCCCCGCCACAGTAAATTTCACGCTCTGAACCAAAAGGCTGCTGCTAGAAGAGCGGCCAAAGCCTTGGCTTCTTCCTATGAAAAGTTAAATTTAATAGTTGTCCACATGGGTGGGGGCGTTTCCATCGGGGCCCACAAACAAGGTCGAGTGGTAGATGTAAATAATGCACTTGACGGGGAAGGTCCTATGTCTCCAGAAAGAAGTGGCACTTTGCCAGCGGGTGATTTAGTTCGTCTATGTTATAGTGGCAATTTTACTTTTCAAGAAGTTATGCGATTGGTGAAAGGTCGAGGTGGCTTCATGGCTCATCTCGGTACAACTAATACCAGGGAGGTACAACAACGAGTAAAAACAGGAGATAGTCAAGCCAAACTCGTTTTTAGAGCATTAGCTTACCAGGTGGCCAAAAGTATCTGTGCACTAACAGCTGTTTTCGGGAATGCGCCCGATGCAATTGTGCTAACCGGAGGTATGGCCCATTCTGAACTTCTTACTAGTTGGATTAAAGAACAGGTGGAATTTTTGGCACCGGTTTTAATCTACCCAGGTGAAGGTGAGATGGAAGCTTTGGCCCAAGGTGCGCTACGGGTATTAAACAAAAAGGAAACGGCAAAGGTATATATCTAAAGCGAAAGTATGCAAGGTGAGATTTAACATGGGCTTAAAAAAACGTATTGTCATCTTTGTAGGGGCATTTGGTAGCGGTAAAACAGAAATAGCACTCAACTACGGTCGACTACTGGCTTCCCGAGATAAAAAAGTAGCTATAGTTGACCTAGATATTGTTAGTCCTTATTTTCGTTCTCGAGATGTTATAAAACAACTTAGAAACCAAAGCATTGAGGTAATAGCACCGTCAGGCGAACTAGCCCAGGCGGATCTTCCGATAATTGTTCCGCGTGTACAAGGAGCTATTGCTCAGCCTGATCTACATGTGGTGTTAGATGTCGGGGGTGACGATATAGGCGCTACTGCACTAGGTCGCTTCAGTGACCAACTAAAATCACTGCCCCATGAATTACTCTTGGTGGTTAACACCTGCCGCCCTTTTACCAAAGATATCCCTGGTATTAAACACATGCTTACTACCATTGAAAAAGCTACACACCTGAAAGTGACTGGCCTTGTGGCTAATACCAATCTCGGATCAGAAACCACCACCGAAATCATAAAAAACGGATTAACCATTATCGCGGCTGCGGCCAAGGAGATTGGCATCCCTATGACGGGTGTAGGAGTTCGCAAAGATCTAATCTCATCTATTGGCAACTTAGCTGTGCCTTTACTTCCCATTACCATTACGTTGTTACCTCCATGGTATTTAAGTTCTGTTATTATCAGAGACCGGAGAGTAGTAATGAATGCGCAAGGCAACATTGGCTAACTGCAAGCGGAAACAGTAAGGGAGGGGAAAAAATGGCTCGGGGAAAAGTCGTGTTTAAGAAAGATCGGTGTAAAGGCTGTGGTCTTTGTACCACCGTGTGCCCAACCAAAATCCTAGTTATGAGCGATACAATTAATAAACTAGGCTATCATCCAGCAACAGTATCAAATCCGGAAAAATGCACAGGTTGCGCTACCTGTGCCCGGATATGTCCGGACTGTGTTATTAAGGTATTTCGGGAATAAAGAAGAGAATGGAGGGGAGAAAGCATGAGCGAAAAGCTATTAATGAAAGGCAACGAAGCTTTGGGGGAAGCGGCATTAAAAGCAGGTTGTAGCTTGTATTTTGCTTATCCAATTACACCTCAAAGCGAATTGCCAGAGTATTTGTCACGGCGGATGCCTGAACTTGGACGAGTTTTTCTTCAGGCTGAGTCAGAGATTGCCGCCATTAATATGGTCTATGGTGCCGCCGGTTCCGGCGCGAGGGTAATGACGTCCTCTTCCAGTCCTGGTATTAGCTTGAAACAGGAAGGGTTGTCTTATATTGCTGCCGCCCAGCTACCTTGCGTAATCGTAAATATGTCCCGTGGTGGACCCGGACTGGGCAGCATTCAACCAGCCCAATCAGATTATATGCAGGCAACTAAAGGCGGCGGTCATGGAGACTACCATTTGGTTGTCCTAGCTCCAGCTTCGGCCCAGGAAATTGTAGACTTGACGATGTTAGCATTCGATTTAGCCGACCAGTACCGCACACCGGTAATGATTATGGGTGATGGTCTTTTGGGTCAAATGATGGAACCGGTTTCCTTTCCTGATCGAACCGATGTAGAGTTGCCGGCCAAACCGTGGGCAACCACTGGTTGCAGTGGAGATCGCCCGAAAAATATTGTCCATTCCCTAGAATTACAGCCGGAGCGTTTAGAAGCCCATAATAAAAAACTGCAAGAAAAGTACGCCGAAATTGCAGCTACCCAAAAGCGATCCGAAGAATACTTGACTGAAGATGCCGATATTATTTTGACGGCCTATGGTACAGTAGCGCGTATTTGCCGCAGTGCTGTAGACATGGCGCGGGAAAAAGGCATCAAAGCTGGTCTCTTCCGTCCAATAACCTTATGGCCGTTTCCAAACGAGGCTTTAGCCCGCTTGGCCGAAAAAGTTCAGGTATTTTTGTCGGTGGAAATGAGTTGCGGCCAAATGGTAGAAGACGTAAAATTGTCTATCGAATGCCGCCGACCTGTGCATTTCTTTGGCCGTGTGGGCGGTATTGTACCGTCACCAGAAGAAGTCTTAGCCGAGGTGGAAAAAATAGTGGCCGGGAGGTGTGACGCATGAAAGTGGTATTTGATCGCCCCCGCGCATTAGCCGACGTGAACACTCATTATTGTCCCGGGTGCACTCATGGTATTATCCATCGATTAGTGGCAGAGGTTATCGATGAATTAAACGTAGCCGAGCGTACCATTGGAGTGGCTCCGGTGGGCTGTTCAGTGCTGGCTTACAACTACTTTAATCTTGATTTCCAAGAGGCTGCCCATGGTCGAGCTCCTGCGGTGGCAACAGGCATTAAGCGGACGTTACCGGACCGTGTTGTGTTTACGTATCAAGGGGACGGAGATTTGGCATCTATTGGTACCGCTGAGATTGTTCATGCAGCGAATCGTGGAGAAGCCATCACTGTAGTTTATGTAAATAATGCAATCTATGGCATGACCGGTGGTCAGATGGCTCCTACTACCTTAGAAGGACAAAAAACCGCAACCTCTCCTTATGGGCGTGATGTGAGTTTGGCTGGGTATCCTATCCGTGTTGCTGAAATGTTATCTACACTAGTGGCACCTCAGTACATTGCCCGAGTGGCCGTTAATTCACCGGCCAATATCCAAAGAGCTAAGCGGGCTATTAAGAAAGCATTCGAGGTTCAAATTAATAATAAGGGTTTCGCATTAGTAGAAGTTTTATCAACTTGCCCCACCAACTGGGGAATGGCGCCGGAAAAAGCTTTAAGATGGCTAGAAGATAACATGATTCCTTACTACCCCCTGGGTGAGTTTAAAGTTCCCAAGGAGGTGGAGTAGATGCAACAAGAATTTATTTTCGCCGGTTTTGGTGGTCAGGGTGTGCTACTCATGGGGCAGCTCTTAGCCCATGCGGCCATGGACGAAGGCAAGAAGGTTTCATGGATTCCATCGTACGGACCTGAAATGCGTGGCGGTACCGCTAATTGCACAGTAATTGTTGCTGAGCGCGAGATTGGGTCGCCGGTAGTGAGTCGTCCCAGCTGCGTTGTGGCTATGAATTTACCTTCTCTAGATAAATTCGAAGATGCAGTAAAGCCAGGTGGTGTGCTCGTAATAAACTCTTCGCTCGTAACTCGCGAGCCCAAGCGCCGGGACGTAAGCATAGTTAAGGTAGCTGCTACTCAAACCGCCAATGAAATGGGAAATGCTCGTGTAGCTAACATGGTTGCTCTAGGTGCTGTAATTAAGGCAACGAATGTTGTTACAACGGAAGGACTGCTAGAGGCTTTGAGAAAAAACCTGCCGGCGCACAGACAAAATCTATTACCACTTAATAAAGAAGCTATCGAAAAAGGGCGACAAGCAGTTTAAAAGAGGTTTAAAAAGCTGCTCTTCTGTGAGGGCAGCTTTTTTGTAATTACATAAACTTATGGGCAGGAATTCCCTCCTTCGGTCACGAATATGAGTATGACTTATGTCTCATATTACGAACGAGTAAACCCATACGAAGGAAGATAATAGTGAAGATCATTCATGCAAAGCTAAGTGGATTTTGCCCTGGCGTAAAAAGAGCTATTGACATAACAAAAAAAGCTTTGTCAAGCGAGGATAAAGTCTATACTTACGGCCCCTTGGTTCATAATGAACGAGTAATAGACCAACTGCGTTCACAAGGAGCCGAGCCTATTAATCAATTGTCGGATGCGGGGTCTGCTGCTTTGGTAATCCGGGCTCACGGTGTTAGTCCATCCTTGATAGCCGAAGCAACAGCCCGTGGATATAAGCTTTACGACGCGACCTGTCCTCGCGTGCAGAAGGCGCAGAATTTGGTGGCAAAACTTAGTGCTGAGGGTAAGTTTATTATTTTAGTGGGTGAAAGTGACCACCCAGAAGTAAAGGGTATTGTGGCCCAGGCTCAAAACCCGGCCAGGGTTATAGTGGTGGGAGGTACGACGGATCTCGAACGATTGTCTGCACTACCACAGAAAGTTGAACTGGTGGCCCAAACCACCCAGACATGCCACAATCTCCAAGCTGTAGCGCAGGCCCTCAGGGTGCGCGGAGTAAAAGTGAATGTCTGGGATACTTTATGTGATGTGACCACAAAACGTCAAACTGCTGCCCAAGAACTGGCGCAGAAGGTGGACGTTATGATAGTGGTAGGTAGTAATCAGAGCGCTAATACCCGTCGCCTGGCCCAAATTTGTCGGGCAGAAGGTGTTCCCACCTATCTGGTTGCCAGTGCCGAAGAATTAGACCCTAAGTGGTTTACTGGTAAAGAGATGGTTGGAATAACGGCAGGAGCATCAGCGCCTGAGGAAATGATCGAGGAGGTTTGCGGCAGAATGACTGAAGAAATCTTGAAGGGAGTACAAAATACGACTGAGGAGCAACAGGTGGAACCAGCGCCCGAGGCGCTAACCACGGAGGAACAACCTGTAGCTAAAGAAGATCCAGATGCTACCTCAGAAGTAGACCAAGCAGTGGAAGAGCTATACGAAAGCTCCTTACTTACTTTGCAAGAAGGACAGGTCGTTAGCGGTAAGGTAGTTCGTGTAGACAACGACGGGGTGCTAGTGGATGTTGGCTATAAGTCCGAAGGGCTAATTCCTACAAACGAACTTAGTGATGCACCTTTTGATCATGTGAGTGACGAAGTACAGGTAGGACAGGAGATTAAGGTTACCGTTCTAAAAGTAGATACCGAAGGTAATAATCTTCTGTTATCTAAGCGGCGGGCTGATCAAGAAGAAGCGTGGGAAGAGCTAAGAGAACATTACGAGAACGGGGAGCCGATAGAAGGTAAGGTTACCGAAGTAGTAAAAGGTGGGCTTATTGTTTATCTAGGGCTGCGTGCTTTTATGCCAGCTTCTCAAGTTGGACTTCGGTATGAGGCTGATTTATCGCATTATGTAGGTCAGACCTTGAAAGCAAAAATAATTGAGTTAGAACCCGAACGTCGGCGGGTTATACTGTCTCACCGTACAATACTGGAAGAAGAAAGAGAGAGCAAGCAGAAAGCTTTGTGGGCGGAACTGGAAGAAGGTCAAGTTCGGCATGGTAAAGTAACCAAACTTACAGATTTTGGTGCTTTCGTGGATTTAGGCGGGGCCGAAGGACTAGTGCATATTTCAGAAATGGCTTGGTCACGGGTAAGACATCCGTCGGAAGTGGTGCAAGAGGGTGAAGAGATAGATGTAAAGGTGCTACGACTGGACAAAGAGCGTAACCGTATATCCTTGGGGCTTAAGCAAGTAAAACCTGATCCGTGGCTGGACATTCGGCAAAACTTCCCCGTCGGCACGGTTCACGAAGGTTTGATTACTAACATTTTAGACTTTGGTGCTTTTGCTAAGCTCATGGACGGAGTAGAGGGGTTAGTCCATATTTCGCAGCTGGCACCGCGCCATGTGGGCCATCCAAGTGAAATTGTGTCGATCGGTCAACAAGTTAAAGTTAAGGTTCTCGATATCAATGAAGAGGCCAGAAGAATAAGTTTATCCATCAAACAAGTTCCACCTGAATTACAGGTGTCAGCAGAGTTAGAGGAAACCGGTATTACCGATGTTGAAGAGTCTGGCGAAATAGAGTCTAGTCCTGCCCGGTGGACTATAGCCGATCACGCTGATCATGAATCAGACCCAACCGAAGAATAATAGCTTAGTGCGTCAACAAAGAAAAGACCAGCATCTGGATTGGGCACTCAGCCTACCTGACAGCCCTAGTACCAGTGGCTTTGAAGATATCATGCTCATACCAGAAGCCTTGCCGGATCTATCTTTGTCGGATATAGATTTAAGCACTAATTTTTGCGGCTTTCCTCTGCAAGCTCCTCTTATGATAAACGCCCTTACTGGGGGCACACGCAGGGCGGCAGCTATTAACGCCCGATTAGCGGAAGTGGCTAAACAAACAGGACTGATGCTAGCAGTAGGTTCGCAGCGTATTGCTCTAACGGATTCGTCAACAAAATACAGTTTCACCATTGCCCGGCGTGTTAACCCAAGTGGAGTTATCTGGGCTAACCTAAGTGCTGACAGCAGCGTTGATGATGCTCGTCGAGCGGTAGATATGCTCGAGGCACAAGGATTGCAGCTTCATCTCAACGCTGCTCAAGAATTAACAATGGACGAAGGTGACCGTTCGTTTTATTGGACACCGAAAATTCGGGCTATAGCAGAACAAATGACGATTCCGGTGGTAGCTAAGGAAGTCGGGTGTGGCTTATCGGGGCAAACTGCCAAGCGGTTACTTAATCTAGGGATGTCAGCAATAGATATAGGCGGAGTTGGGGGTACCAATTTTATTGATATTGAAAGTTCCCGTAAAGGATACCACGACAGCTCTTTCGAAAACTGGGGGCTTCCTACTGCTTGGAGTTTGCTTGATATACGGGCGCTGAATCCACGAGCCGAGATTTGTGCTACCGGCGGTATTCGGACTGGTTTAGATATAGCCAAAGCTTTGGCTATGGGTGCTAAAGTATGTGGTATGGCTAAGCCAATGCTGGCTGCCGTAGTCTCCGGTGGAGTTAAGGCGGGTATACAGCTGGTACTAAAATGCCTTCGCGACTTGAAGATGGCAATGCTTCTTGTTGGAGCTAAAGACTTGGCATCCTTAAGGCACAAACCAGTTGTATTTTGTAATAAGACCGCTACTTACTGGCAAAGCCGAGGGTTGACCTAACCTGAGGTAAATGAAACAGTTAAATAAAACGGTGGCTTTCTTTCTAGGAGGCCGCCGTTTTTCTTGTGTATAAGGCCAGGAAAGGGTGGACACGATAACTTACAGCACTATTTTAGAAGTGAGGTAATGCCAGTGCCCGCGGGCTTAATTGTCCTTGTAGCTATTACTACCTTGGTATACTTTGGTCTCCTTCAGCGAGTTTTAGACCGAATGCATCTGACCGACAAAGAAACGTTAATGTTTTTAGCATTAATGATTTTAGGGGCTTATGTTAATATCCCATTGTGGCGCCGACCGTCATTGGTTCTTAATGTGGGGGGTGGTCTGGTACCTCTAATATTAGCTGGTTATGTTATGAGTAAGGTTGGGACCAAAGAAGAATGGCAACGCTCTGTCTTTGGCACCATTATTACCGGTGCCGGTATTTACACTGCTGGACGTCTGTTACCGGCAGAGCCGGGAACAATGATATTGGACCCAACCTATCTGTACGCCTTAATTGGTGGCACGGTAGCCTACATAAGTGGTCGGTCACGCCGAGGAGCCTTTATCAGCGGCATGTTGGGTGTAATTTTAGCTGACGTAGTTCACTTTGTGCGCTTGGTATCATTAAAACTTCCTGGTCGTACGGTAATTGGCGGGGCCGGTGCTTATGATACAGTTATACTATCGGGGATGATAGCTTTAGCATTGGCAGAAGTGGTTGGAGAAACTAGAGAGAAATTAGCCGGGGGTTCAGCAGAAGAAGTTCATGAACATAGACTTCGTGGTGTTAAACCAGGTGACGAAGTGGGATCAGATAAAGAAGGTGAGCGACATGCATAAAAAGATATGGGCAATTATGGGCGCAACAATGCTTATCTTAATACTACTGAATACCCAGGTTGTTTTAGCCCACGAAGAACGTTCTGATGGCTATTTTACTTTTCTAAGCCCAGAAGATGATGTTATATTCCAAACAGCTATTATAGTTTCTCTTGGAGATGAATTTATTGCCGAGGATAACAGCCATTATCGGGTAACCTCAATTGAGGGTGACGATGTTAGCTGCGAGTATTTAGGCGTGGCTACTCCGCCAGAAATTAGTACTAAGCGGGCTTCAAATTGGCGTTTACCGTTATCAGCTTGGGTTACCCAGCGAGTGGCAGCCTTAAGACAACCAACAATCGCTATTTACCACACCCATAGTGATGAATCCTACATACCAACGGATGGATCAGCTAGTATTTATGGTAACGGCGGCATTTTCAAGGTAGGGTCGGCGTTTAGCAATGCTTTGCGTGAGCTAAACTTTAATGTCGTTCATGATACCACTCCTCATGATCCTCACGATGCCATGAGCTATACTAGGTCTCGGCGTACAGCAGCAGAATTATTAAAGCGTCGTCCTGCTGCTTTGTTTGATATTCACCGGGATGCTGTGCCCCGAGAACTGTATGTTGCTTCGGTTAAAGGTGAGGATGTGGCTAAGCTTACTTTGGTAGTGGGTCGAGAAAACCCTAAAGTAAAGGCCAATTTGAACTTTGCCAAGCAATTGAAGGAGGTTAATGATAAAGAAAACCCCGGGCTAATTAAGGGAATCTTCTTGGCTCAAGGAGGATATAACCAAGACCTGTTTGACAGGGCTCTACTTATTGAAGCTGGCACTCATGAAAACAGTCGCCCGGCAGCCCAAAAAGGAATCTCTTTATTTGCCGCTACAGTCCCACAGACTATTGGTAGTCAACCAGGCCAACCTAGTGGCCGGACGCAAGCAACCAAAGCAGCACAAAGAACAGGCTCTTGGTCAGCAGTAGGATGGATTTTGCTACTTGTTATCATTGGCGGTGCACTTTATCTTTACTTAAGTACTGGTAGCTGGCAAGAGTTAGCGGACAAAGTAAAAAGTTTTGCCAAGCAAGAACTAAATGAACTCGGTTCACGAAAAAAAGATTCTAATGACAGGCGATAACTTAAATGATAGCACTCTCGCCTTAGTATGGCTTAATTTAGGTAGAATTTCTAAGGAGAACGATTATGTGGATTGTCTACCATGGATATCAACTGTGCTCAACACCATTGTTAGCTGCTATTATACACTGCCATCTCTTTGCGCCAACAGATAATAGCGCAGTAGCGATATCATCAGGATCAGACTCACTACCACCATGTGAAGATACAATTTTTCAATTATGGCGAGACATAGCCATTGATAAGCCCTCGGCAGTTTTGTCGTTGTTTGGCATTGATAATAGCAGAAATAAGATATTTGCCTTAGGGCATAAACGTTTCTTTATCATTTTACAGCGGACAGTGAAAGCTGGGCTAAAATTAACCAATGCTAACCAGGCTATTGTGTGGGTTGATACTACAGTAGCTAGCAATATTCTATTAGAATTAGGTGTATGGCTGATGAAAAGGTGTGCCCCTACTGATGAATATTTTTTTCACACTCTAATTCATCGAGGCATTAAAATATCCGTCCCCAGAGTATTCGATTTGGTGCGAAGAACTTATAGTTCAATATAAGTGAGAAGGCCTTTTGCAAAGGGCTAACATTGATCTTAAAGGCAGGAATTTGTTTGTGTTGATATTCTATTGCTGTTACGGACGCGCTCATTCGTCGGTAACAGCGGCAGCTTTACATTTGGGACAATTATCGTCGCCCAGATCAAGTGCTATTTTTAACCTACCTTATTTTGATCAAGCAACTACTTACGACATTGGAATTCCCAAATTAGTAGGACGTGACCTTTGTGGCAACTCCGTTTTTATCCTCGGTTGTGGTCCGGCTAAAAGTTTAGTTAAAGAAGTTTTGCGGACCGTCTTATTGAACCATGGCTATACAAGGCAAGATATTATGTTCATCGATCTTCAGCCTCATTTAAACTTTTATACTCGTTTGGGCGGTTTTTTGTCTCGTCGGTTAGGTTTAGTATTTCCCGGCAAGCAATTAGCCGCTTTTGGTATTTGGCGGTCCCTAAAAAAGATTGAGATATGTGTGCATCATGCTAAACAAAGTGCAAGGCTTGACGCCGATAAGTAAAATAGAGCATAATGATACCGGTTTAACTGATTTAAGGGCGGGATTTATACAATGGCGGCAGGATTAAGGATAGATTATGTGCAAAACGGTAGCATAGCAGCTTACTTGGGGCTAAAACCAGGCGATACAATAACAACAGTAAACAATAAACCACTTAGGGATATAATTGATTTTACCTTCGCTTGTGCCGAAGAGACAGTTTCCTTAACTGTACTTAAGAAGGATCACAAACAGCAACAGTTTATAGTGGAAAAAGACCTTGAGGATGACTTTGGGGTTGTGTTTTGCCAAGCCACATCCGATGGTATTCGCCGTTGTCACAATAAGTGCCTTTTTTGTTTTGTTGACCAAATGCCACCGGGCCTAAGACCAAGCTTGTATATAAAAGACGATGATTGGCGACTGTCGGTTCTTCAAGGCAATTTTATAACTTTAACTAACTTAAGGCCGGAAGATATTAAACGCTTAACCACCGACCATTTAAGCCCGCTCTATGTTTCGGTACACACTACAAATGGCCCTTTACGAAGGCAAATGATGGGTAATTCCCATGCAGAATCCATAGTTAAACAACTGACCTTTCTAGCCGAAGCTGGAATCGAAATGCATTGTCAAATAGTAGTTTGTCCGGGCCTGAATGATGGGCTGGAGCTTCAAAGAACTGTTCATGAATTAGCGCAACTTTACCCGGCGGTAGCTTCCGTGGCCGCTGTGCCTGTAGGGCTTACCAAGTTTCGTAGGCATTTAGCACCGCTTGTTTCGTTCGACCGACAAAGCGCTCGTGATTTAGTACTATGGGCTAAAGAGCAACAGCAATTATTTCGGCAACAACTCGATTGCACGTTCTTTCATATTGGCGATGAATTTTATGTTTTGGCTAAGCAAGAGCCCCCTTCAGCCGAACTTTACGACGGTTTCCCCCAGTTAGAAAATGGCGTCGGTTTAATACGGCAATTTCTTGACAACCTGGCTTCTTTACCAAGGAAAAGGCTTGTAAGCAAAAAGCGTCAAATTGCCCTAATTACAGGAGTGGCAGCAGCCGAGACAGTAAAAAAATTAGCAAATTGGTGTGAGCAAATTGCCGGTTGGAGGACTCAAGTTAAAGTAATAGAGAATAACTTCTGGGGTACGACTGTAACTTGTGCGGGACTCTTAACAGCTAAAGATGTTTTATCTTCTCTCCAATCAGTACCACTGTCCGACCACATTTTCTTGCCAGCAGCTATGTTTTCTGCGGAGTGTATGACATTAGACAACTGGACATTATCAGACATGGAATCTGCTGTTGGGACCAAGCTACAAATTGCCGCTTCGCCGGAAGATGTATGGAGCTATTTGGTGGAAAGGAGCGAAGACAATGTCTAATAAACCCGTAGTAGCTATTATTGGCCGGCCTAATGTAGGTAAATCAACACTTTTTAATAGATTAATTGGTATGAGATTGGCTATTGTTGAAGACGAGCCCGGTGTGACTCGTGATCGTTTGCATGCTAATTGCGACTGGAATGGACGGGACTTTCAGTTGGTCGACACTGGAGGATTAGAACCATATTTACAGGAAGAGATATACAGTGCTGTCGAAAAGCAAGCTGTTCAGGCTATATTTGAGGCGGATGTTATTTTGTTCATGCTCGATGGTAAAGATGGAATAACACCAGGTGATTGGGAAATTGCTGAGTTGGTACGCAGAAGTAAAAAGCCAGTAGTATTAGTGATAAACAAACTGGACAATTTACAACAGGAATCAAAAGCGCTCGAGTTTTTTTCTTTGGGCTTAGGCGATCCATTTCCGGTTTCAGCCCTAAACGGAATTAATACCGGAGATTTGCTGGATAAGGTTGTCTCTTTATTGCCACCGGATAACGAGATCGAGGGGGATACTAACCAAATACGAATAGCAATGATGGGGCGACCTAACGTAGGTAAGTCGTCGTTGGTGAACAAGATTCTTGGTTCAGATCGGTTGGTAACGAGCAACATACCCGGAACAACCCGGGACGCAGTGGACGTCCTGTTTCCTTTTAAGGGTCGTAATCTAGTGTTTGTCGACACCGCTGGTATGAGGAAAACTTCTCGTATAAAAGAGAAGGTTGAGTACTACAGTACCTTAAGAGCCCGTCGGGCTATTGATCGTTCCGACATCGCCGTTTTAGTACTGGATGCCTTGGAGGGCGTCGCCGAAATGGACCAAAGAATTGCTGGTTATGCTCATGAGTCAGGCCGTGGTCTGATTATTGCGGTGAACAAGTGGGATCTAGTAAAATTTGATTATGCTCAATTCCAATATTATAAAGAAGAAATAATGCACCGGTTATCCTTTTGTGATTATGCACCCATGGTTTTTATATCTGCTCTGACAGGTCGTAATTTAAAACCGTTGCTGCAGTCTATTTTAGATGTTCGAGTCTCTCAAACCTACACAGTGCCACAAACAGATCTCAACCTCTTGCTGAGGGATTTAGTTACAGTGGTACCGTTGCCTCAGTTAAAAGGACAAAGTGCTAGGCCGGTTAAGCTAGATCAAGTAGGTACAATTCCGCCGCGTTTTCGACTGACGGTAACTAATACCCAAGCGGTCCACTTTTCTTATCTTCGCCAGGTAGAAAACCGCATTCGAAACCTTTATCCCTACACCGGTACTGTTGTGAAAGTATTTTCTGCGCCAACAAAATAATTGCTTCAGCGCCTAGAGGGCGCTCTTTTTTTGGTCTCAGAACGAGACCACGCCCATATAAATGTAATGGGCTACAGAGCGGCATCTGTTCTAACTTGAAAGACAAGAAAGTAAGATAGGATAAGGGAGGGATGAAGGGTGGAAAAATTTGATCTTTTTCGTGACATAGCGGAGCGCACTGGGGGTGATATATACGTTGGTGCAGTAGGCCCTGTGCGCAGTGGTAAGTCCACATTTGTCAAACGTTTTATGGAGCTTCTGGTATTGCCGTATATGGAAGAAGGGCCGGAACGAGAACGGGCCTTAGACGAGCTGCCGGTTAGTGGTACTGGTCGGACAATCACCACCACTGAACCAAAGTTTATTCCTGAGGAAGCGGTAGAGGTTACCCTTAAAGAAAACATTAAGTTCAGAGTAAGGTTAGTGGATTGTGTAGGATATGCTGTTGATGGAGCTTTGGGTTATCAGGAAGATGAGGATGCACGTATGGTAAGAACCCCGTGGTTTGAAGAAGAAATACCCTTTGAACAAGCAGCCGAAGTTGGCACACGTAAGGTAATTACAGAGCATGCAACTATCGGCCTGGTAATAACTAGCGACGGGTCTATTGTGGATATTCCCCGTAGTAATTACGAAGAGGCTGAAGAGAGAGTCGTTGCTGAGCTTAAAGATATAGGAAAACCATTTGTGCTAGTTTTAAACTCCATACATCCCCTTGATTACGAAACACAAGAACTGGCAGCAAACCTAAGCCAGAAGTATGAAGTGCCAGTATTACCGGTAAATGCCATGAGGATGAGCCTCTCCGATATCTATGAATTGCTACAAGAAATCCTATATGAATTCCCAGTTCAAGAAGTTAATGTGCATCTTCCTGGTTGGCTATTGGAACTAGATGAAACACACCCACTGCGCTCCAAATTCGAGGACTGCGTACGCACAACGGTAGATCTTATACACAAGGTGAGGGATATTGACCAAGCTGTAGCTAGTTTTAGAGAACAAGAGTTTGTGGATCAGGCAATGTTGGCCAATTTGGATTTGGGCCAGGGCCTAACTACACTACAACTTACCATACCTCAGCCTCTATTCTTCCAAGTGTTAGAAGAGACTTGCCAACGGCCGATTAAGGATGACAAGGATTTGCTGAAAATCCTTAAAGAATATACTGCTGCTAAGATCGAATATGACAAGGTTGCTGATGCCCTATACGATGTAGAGCGAGTAGGTTATGGGATTGTACCACCTCAGCTAGAGGAAATGCTACTGGAAGAACCGGAAGTAATGAAGAGCGGAAGTAGGTTTGGTATCCGACTGAGGGCCAGTGCTCCTTCAATTCATATGATCCGAACAGACATTAGAGCCGAAGTTGCTCCTGTTATCGGTGGCGAAAGGCAGTCAGAAGAGCTAGCCCAGTTCTTATTAGATGAGTTTGAAGATAGTCCCCAAAAGTTGTGGCAAACCAATCTATTTGGTAAGTCGCTGCACGAATTAGTTAAAGAAAGTATCCAGAGTAAACTATACCATATGCCTGAAGATGCTCAGCAAAAACTAAAAGAGACTTTAGAGCGAATCGTCAATGAGGGAAGCGGTGGATTAATCTGTATTATCCTTTAGATATAAGTCGGTCGTTAGACCGGCTTTTCTTTAAAACAAAAAAGGCCCTCACTTGGGCATAAAATGGAGGTGCGGGCCGGATTTGAACCGGCGAATAGTGGTTTTGCAGACCACGGCGTTAGCCACTTCGCCACCGCACCTCAGTGAATATATTATAACATGCCTTCTAGGCGACGGCAAGGCCATTACTGTATAAGTC
>JBMNSQ010000005.1:0-31027 GCA_050945275.1 bacterium
GCTGACCCTAGCCTTCCCTTTGTCCACAAGCCAAAGACAGGCAGAGACAGCATTATAAGAACCGCTTTTTATTGTCGAGCTAATAAGCACAGAAGAATGATTACCGGGTCATATGACGGGGGTGACTGGTCATATGACCTAAATTTTTGTTATGTTGTTCATAATGGACTATATGATCAGCCGCTGGGGGACTAAATGACTATCCAGCTGGCTTGTAAATAGATTGTTCTTTGCTGCAGAGGTATCTCTGCCTACAGTTTTAAGCTAAGAGACAAGGAAAGAGGTGCTCTAAAGTGCAGTGTGTTGGCTTGGACATCGGCTACGGTTTTGTAAAAGTAACGGACGGAGAGTATGGATATGCGTTTCCCAGCGTTATCGGTACCGGCCACACCAAGACTATATATCGGACATCTACGCAAGTAGAACGGATCAACGACCTTAGGGTACTGATTGATAACCAAATTTACTTTGTCGGGAAAGCGGCGCTTAGGCACTCGCGTTTTGCCATCAGGGATTTATCTGATATGCGGTCTCAAAATGAAGAACTTAAGGTACTGTTCTTTAGTGCGTTAAGTTTCTTTTGCCAGGAAAAACATAATCGGTTTAAAGTTGTTACCGGCTTGCCACCAGGGCGCATGCATATGGCAGATGACCTGATAAATAGATTTGTGCGCGAACATATGGTGTCGATCTATCGGGGTCGGACCTACCAAGAGACAGTGATTAGCATCGACGATCTAGATGTAGTACCGCAACCGGTGGGTACTTACTGGGCCCAGACGCTGGACATTCAGGGCAGAGAGAACCGAACACTTGAGGGCCGCGTTGGGATTATTGACATTGGGTTTAGAACCTCGGACTTAGCGGCTATTGAAGACGGAGAATTTATTCCCAGTGACAGTTATACGATTCCAGTTGGTATTTCGGATACGTATACCGATATTAGTGAACAGGTAATGAGAAATTATGGGATTGACCGCGAGAGCTTCGCTCTGGACGAAAATGTCATTAAAGGGATAATTACCGTGTCCGGACGACCTGTTGATATCACTGCTATCCGCCATCAGGCATTTCAGCAATTGGCCAGCAAGCTGCTGATAGAAATTAACTCTAGATGGACAGTGCTTGGTTTTGATCGACTATTTCTAAGCGGTGGCGGCGGACAGGCTCTAAGCAGTTATTTGTTACCCCATCTTCCTCAGTCAGAATTGGTGTCTAACCCTTCGACGGCAAACAGCCGCGGCTACTTATCATGGGCTAACCGGATTTGGGGCGACTTTAATCCAGACAATGTTACATAGGCGGTGATCGGACAGATTAGCACCCCAAGGAGGTATTGGATACTATGTTGGGCCTTCTAAATGGCAGTCTCAAGCTAAAGAATAAAGAGCCTGCTTTGCCAGACGCTGTGGTTGAGGTTTACGGAAAAACAGAGGGGGCCATAACAGGTGCTAATTGGGTTATTGTAGCCGACACGGGTTGTTGCAAAAGTAACATCCAGGCACTTCATTTGGAAGTTGCTGGAGAAGTGCATGGTGATGTAGATGTAGGGGAACTAGTTATAAAGCGAAACGGTCGTTTATACGGCCAAGCTAAGTATCAAAAGCTGTTATTGGCGGAAGGGGCGGTCTTTTACTCTAATAGTAGCGAGAAGTCCGAGGATATTTCTTCCCCGGCGAAGATGCAATCGCCAGGCCTTCGACTTGTATCCAAAGATAGTAAGGACGAGGTGCGAAGAATTCCAATAAGTAAAGAGACTTCTTCTAAGCCGCTCCCGGAGCGAGATTTCCCTGAAGCTAAACGGAATTTAGTAGCTGAAGGAAGTAATGAAGCGTGCCAGAAAAAACAATTAGTAGAAAATTCTCAGGAACCATGTTTTGTCACCAGCTTCTAGTTAAGAGCTAATTAGCTAATTCCTGCGTCCTGCCAAAAAGACGGTAGGAGCAGGAATTTTATGTTGTAAGAGGAAATACTACAATTTGAAGGTATTTTGTGGACGAAGGGGCGAAGGCCATGATGTCAGGGTGGAAGAATGATGCTTTACGGCACATACCGGCGGTGGAGCAACTCCTTTGTGTGCCGGAAGTACAGGATTTAATAGTACAATTTGGGCGAAGTCAGGTGGTACAGGCGGTGCGGGCGGTTACCGCTACTGTGCGCCAGGCTATATTGGCAGCTAATAGCGAAGAAGAGTTGCCGCTGCTTGACGAACTTTCTTTTGTCGGGCTACTTAAACAGCAGGTGGAAGAACAAACCAAACCTAGTCTTATACCGGTGATCAATGCCACTGGTGTGGTTTTACATACTAATTTGGGTCGTGCTCCCTTGGCTGAGGAGGCCTGCCGCGCGGTAGCTGGTGTGGCTCGAGGTTACAGTAATTTGGAGTATAACTTGGTTAGCGGGGAGCGCGGTTCGCGTCACACCCATTTGGAAAAGCTTCTGTGTGAACTAACCGGGGCCGAGGCGGCCGCGGTGGTGAACAACAATGCCGCCGCCGTTCTGTTGTCGCTGGCTGCCTTGGCCACCGGTCGAGAAGTGGTAGTGGCCCGGGGGCAGTTGGTGGAGATTGGCGGCTCGTTCCGGATTCCGGAAGTAATGACTGCCAGCGGTTGCCAGCTGAAGGAAGTAGGTACAACCAACAAGGTATACTTGCGCGACTATGAGGCGGCTATTAGTGAACATACAGCCTTATTGCTCAAGGTTCACACCAGCAATTACCGTATTTGCGGATTTACCCAAACGGTGTTAGCGTCTGAGCTTACGGCGCTGGGCCAAAAGTACGATTTGCCTGTTGTGGAGGATTTAGGCAGCGGAGTGCTAGTGGATCTTAGTCAAATTGGTGTTGACAAAGAGCCCATGGTGCCCGATAGTATCGCTGCTGGAGTAGATGTTGTCACCTTTAGTGGGGACAAACTACTTGGGGGGCCGCAGGCCGGGGTTATTGTAGGCAAGAAAAAATACTTGGACAAGATCAAGCGCCATCCCTTGGCCCGGGCCGTACGGGTAGGGAAGTTGACCTTGTCTGCTCTTGAAGCAACGCTCCATCTATATCTAGATCCCGAGAAGGTGTGGGAACGAGTACCGGCCTTGCAAGTTTTGCGCCAGGGACAGGATCTTATCAAGAAACGTTCCGAGCGGTTAGCCCAGACTATCGGTGAACGCTGTCGTAGTTTAACAGCAACTCTTTCCCCAGGGACATCGGAAGTGGGTGGTGGGTCGCTGCCTCTTACCCAGTTGCCAACTTTCCTTGTAGCAGTGACGGCTAAAGACTTATCAGCCCAGGAACTGGCTACAAGGCTACGACAGACAAAACCACCGGTGGTGGCCCGCATTGCTGACGACCAAGTGCTGCTAGATTTACGAACGGTAGCCCCGGTAGAAGAAGAGTACTTAGTGGCAGCGCTGGTAGCAGCTGTAACTAAGGGGCAATAAATTATGCCGACACGCATATATATCCTGGAAGCGTTGGCTCTGGGGCCAGTAGCTTATAAAGTTTTCCAGATGCTGAGTGAAAATCTAAGCCCTTGGTTATCGGGTCCATTGGTATTTATGTTGGTCCTTCTGTCGGGGGATTTGTTGCTGGTGTTATTTGAGCGAGAGCGGGCCACTCGCTACTTAGACGATGTCCTGATAGACAGCTTTGTTTTTGCCTTACTTGGTTTATTGGCAGCTGTTAGTTATCAGGCAGCAGATTTATACTTGGCTGTACAGCCTAATCTAGGACTAATAGCAGTCCTTGTTTTCTTATTGTTTTTAAGTATTACGGAAAACAGTCGGCGTTATCGTTAGTTTAGGGGGAGCGTTTGCGATGAAGCATATTATTATCGGTACCGCTGGTCATGTGGATCATGGTAAAAGCACTTTGATTCGTGCCCTTACTGGGCAAGATACCGATCGCCTGCGGGAGGAAAAGGAACGCGGTATTTCCATCGAATTAGGCTTTGCCCCTTTTGACCTGCCTAGCGGTCGTCGGGCCGGCGTAGTGGATGTACCCGGTCACGAACGGTTTATTAAACATATGTTAGCCGGTGTAGGCGGTTTCGATTTAGTGCTACTGGTGGTGGCAGCGGACGAAGGGGTTATGCCTCAGACCCGGGAGCACCTGGATATTTTAAGTTTAAGCGGAGTTAGTAACGGCATAATAGTGTTAAACAAGGCTGACTTAGTAGAAGACGAGTGGCTGGAACTGGTGGAGGACGATGTGCGCACGGCGGTGAAAGGGACCTTTTTAGAAGAGGCCCCTTTGTATTCTGTCTCTGCTGTAACAGGGCAAGGCATACCTCGGTTATTGCAGGCGATTGATGAAGCCACCGATGCCTTAGCCGAGCGCGAGGCTGAAGGCCCATTTCGGCTACCGGTGGACCGCGTTTTTACTATTCCTGGTTTTGGTACGGTGATCACCGGTACCCTAATAGCCGGGACAGTGCGCGTGGGTGAGCGGGCTATCGTTTATCCAGCTGAGCTGGAAACCCGCGTTCGCCAAATTGAGGTTCACGACTTTAAAACTGATGAGGCGTTTGCCGGACAACGGGTAGCCCTTAATCTAGCTGGACTAGGAGTGGAAGAGATAGAGCGGGGAGCAGTGGTAGCAACCCCTGGTTCGCTTACCCCTGCCACCATTATTGATGCTCGCCTACTGTTACTGGGCCACAGCGAACATCCGGTGGAAAATCATCAGCGTTTGCGGCTACACACTGGCACGGCCGAAGTGCTGGGGCGGGTTTATTTGCTGGAGAATCAGGAGCTGTCTCCAGGTGAATCGGGTTTGGTCCAGTTTCGATTAGAGGAGGAAGTGGCGGTACGGCGCGGTGATCGCTTTGTGATCCGCACTTATTCTCCGGCCACCACCATCGGTGGCGGGATAGTGCTAGATCCCGCCGCGGCCAAACACCGGCGGTTTGATACTAAGGTTATAACTGCACTTCAACAAAAAGAAAAAGGAGAACCGGAAGATATTGTCGTCCATGCCTTGGAAGCGGCTGGGGTAGTACCACGGACCTTATCCGACCTGTCTAAGACGGCCGGTCTTGCTTTGCCAGATACAGAAGCAGCACTAGAGAAACTGGTGGCAGCAGGCCAGGCGGTTACCTTTAACTTAGAAGGGACTGATTATTACTTAGACCAGGCAGCAGTCCGACAGGCTGTGGATCGAGCTACAAACGGTTTACAGAGCTACCACCAGAAATATCCACTTCGCCAGGGCGCACCTTTGGAAGAGGTGCGAGCCCGGTTTTTCCCTAAGGTTTCGTCGCGGTTGCTGTTTCCCCTGCTTAACCTACCGATTGCCCAAGACCTAGTGTCCGAAGGTGACCGTATCCGGTTAGCTCAGCATACGGTGCAATTTTCTCCCGACGAGGAGGCAGCTAGCCAGAGACTGCTGGCAACGTTAACCCAGCAGGCTTTTACGCCTCCTTCGGTCAGTGAGGTTTTATCTCAGTTAGGGCCGAAAATTGAGGCCAAAGAGTTAGTGGCGGCCCTTCTGGAGCGGGGCCAACTAGTTCAGGTGGACGAAGAAATTATCTTTGCCGGCAGCAAGTTCGAGGAAGCTAAGCAGAAGGTAATTAGCTTTATAAAAGAAAACGGCAGCATAACGGTGGGCGAGCTAAGGGACCTTCTTGCTACCTCGCGTCGCTATGCTCTGCCGCTTCTAGAGTATCTAGACGCTAAGCGCATCACCCGCCGGGTGAGCGACAAGCGTATTTTAGGTCCAGCAGGAAATGATACGTAGGGGCCAGGTCACATTGCCACTGATTGCTTTTTAACTTAGTCATTATATTAATCAAAGGGAGACAGGCTATTAATGAAGAACCTATTTTTCACTGGTGAACGCGGTGTTGGCAAAAGTACCCTGCTCAACCGCCTACTCAAAGATCGCTGGTTACAAACCGGCGGCTTTCGAACGCTGCCCTTTGCCCATGAGGATATCGGTAGGGGGTTTTATCTTCTAGGCAGCAATGAACCGCCTCTGCCTGCTCCTGGTCCGGAGAGGGTTATTGCCTTGCGTACCGATGAGGGACGGATACAGCAAAGGTTTACCGAGGTCTTTGAGACATTAGGTGTAAACCTGCTTACTCACTGCCTAGACAACCACCCAGACATCATTGTGATGGACGAATTAGGGTTTCTCGAGAGCGAGGCGACGACCTTTCAACAACGTGTGTTTAGCTGTTTAGACGCTCCGGTTCCAGTATGGGGAGTGATTAAGCCGTTATCGACGCCGTTTCTAGACGGTATCCGAGAGCGCAAGGATGTGACGGTGCTTACCATCACAATAGACAATCGCGATCGGTTGTATAATGAACTAACAGAAAAGAAAAAAGCAGTGTCATTTAGAACTAGCAAAGGGGGTATAGAGATGGACTTGTGCTACCGGATCTGGCTAACTAATGACGGTAAGGCGTTTGGCAAAGGACCCTATGATCTTTTAATGGCCGTGTCACAGTATGGTTCGCTAAACGAAGCGGCCAAGAAAATGGGCATGTCGTACAGCAAAGCCTGGAAAGTTATCAACATGATAGAGGGCCGGCTAGGTTTCGCCCTGCTGCGGAGAGAGACTGGTGGCAGCGGCGGCGGCGGATCATACTTAACAACCGAAGCAAAAGATTTCCTCAAAAAATACAGCCAGTTCCTGGCCGAAGCCGACCAGGCCCTGACTGATTTGTTCCAGAAACATTTTGGCGAGACTTCATTTTGAGCATATTACTCTGCTGCCACCCTGATATTACTTCCCCTGTTATCCTGATACTACCCCATCTGCCATCCTGATATTACTCTTCCTGTCATCCTGAGCGGAGCGAAGGATCTGAAGGTTCTAATAACCGGGCAGCCTTCCGTGGCTGCCCGGTTATTAATTTAAATCCTCAGGGGTGTCAATATCAAATACGATGGCGAGGTCATCCATCTCTAAGTCCGTAACTTTGTCCCCCAGGGATGCCAGCAGGGAGCGGGCACCTTGGTCACCGCTTAAGGCTTCCAGTTTCGGACGTAATGAAGCGCTAATTAAGACCGGGTGTCCTGGCTGTCCTCGGTAGGTGGGGCGCAGGGCTAACAGGTGAGACTGCCGGTACACCGCTACCAGTTCGCTAATTATAGCAGACGTGATTAGCGGTTGGTCAGCCAAGAGAATTGCAAAGGCGGCTGTTTGGTCGGAAGCAGCTTTGACACCAGCGGCCAAAGAGCTGCCTTGCCCGGTGGGGAAATTAGGATTAAAGACTGTTTTTACCGGTAAGGGATTGAGAGCGGCTTTAACCTCACTGGCCTGGCATCCGGTGACCACCACCACCTCATTAGCCGGGGAAGCCAAAGCTGCTTCCGCTACCATCCGCACTAACGGCTTGCCTTTCCATGGCAACAATTGTTTACAACAGCCCATACGACTGGAGGTGCCGGCCGCCAAAATCACAGCAGTTATCACAACATACACCCTATCTAGTTCACGAAATAGACGTTTACTTACTATTACGTTGTAGAGCCTGATAAACCCTTTCTGGGGTTAGCGGTATTTCGGTAAAGCGGATGCCGGTGGCATCGTATACAGCATTTGCGATGGCCGGAGCAGTTGGAACCATGCCACATTCGCCCACACCTTTAGCGCCAAAAGGTCCGGTGGGATCGTGTGATTCAACAATAATAACGTCCATTTCCGGCGTATCCTCTGCTGTTGGCAGCATGTACTTACCGAAGGTATTGTGTACTTGCCGTCCCTTGGCATCATATTTCACTTCTTCGCTCAAGGCATAGCCCATCCCTTGAAGCGCACCACCTTGGATTTGCCCTTCCACAACTACCGGGTGAATAGCTTTCCCCACGTCATGGGCGGCTACTATTTTTGTCACCGTAACTTGACCCGTTTGTGTATCCACTTCTACTTCGGCCAAATGAGCATGCCACGGCGGTGCATTTTCCGGGATAATACGACCTACGCCAATAAATTGCTTGTTCTTAAAGTGGGCCTCAGCCGCTACTTTTTGCAGTGTCAGCTGGGCGGTTTCTTTATCCGGAGCATCGCTGCAAAAAATAAGGCTATCTTGCATGTCCAAGCTGTTAACGGGCAGATTAAGCATCTCGGCCGCATAGGTCAAAACTTGTTGCCGCACGTCCTTGGCAGCGGCTACCACCGCTGTACCGCTGGCATAACAGGTACGGCTGGCATGGCTTCCGATCTCAAACGGTGTCGATTCAGTGTCGCCAAAAGTGATGCCGATATCGGTGAGCTTTACTCCCAAGGCTTCAGCTGCTATTTGGGGCAAAGTGGTGCTGGTCCCGGTGCCCAAATCCGGAACGCCGGTGGCTAGCAGAACCGATCCATCTTGCTGTATTGTAAGATAGGCATTGGAGTAGTCCCCGAACCAGGGCCAAGCATTGCTGCAGTGCGTGCCTACGGCCAATCCTAGACCGCGGAGTTTCTTGGCTCCAGGCGAATTAAGCTTGCCCCGTCGCTCCCAGCCTAGTGCTTTTGTGCCTTTGGTGATACATTCAGCTAAGCCGGTAGACTTGCATTCATAAGGAAGCACCCATTTATCGCCTACCTGCATAATGTTCTTCAGACGAATTTCAGCTGGATCCAAGCCTAATTTAGCAGCCATCATATCTACCGCTGATTCAATAGCGAAGCAACCTTGTGGGTTACCAAATCCCCTTGCTGCCCCTGCCGGCGTGGTGTTCGTATATACACTGAATCCTACATACTTTTGGTGAGGGACTCGATAGATAGCAAAGCCCATGCACCCTAACACAGCTGGAGCTTCCATGCCCCAACTGGCATAAGCTCCGGTATTTAAGGTGGCCAGAACATCTAGAGCGGTAAAAGTACCGTCCTTTTTAGCTCCAAGTTTTACGGTAATATAACCGGCATGACGGGTGTCAGAGGCGATAAAATCTTCTTCTCGTGAGTACACCACTTGCACCGGACGGCCACTTTTGAGTGCTAATGCCACGGCTATTGGCTCGGCTTTGCCACTGAGGCCGATGCGAACCCCAAAGCCACCACCCACATACGGAGGATTTAAGACCCGAATCTTACTTTGCGGTAGCGAGAAGATATTGGAGAGAATAATTCTTGTTGGGTGAGGTGCCTGGGTAGTGGACCAGACAGTAACTTTACCATCGGGTGTAACTTGGGCCACGGCCGCCTGGGTTTCTAGTTGGGCCTGCTTTTGAACTGGCACTTTGAACTGTTCTTCCACTATAAAGTCCGCTTCAGCTAGGCCCTGGTCGATATCCCCCAGGCCCAGATGGATAGCGTTACCGGTAATGTTCTTACCTTCCCGGCAATTATCATGCACGTCAGGAGCTTTTTCTTCCAAGGCTGCTAAGGGGTCGTATACGGTTGGTAAAGGCTCAAAGTTCACTTTAATTAACTTTAGCGCCTCGGCGGCGATTTCTTCACTGGTAGCAGCTACTGCCGCTACTTCGTCACCCACATAACGAACTATCGGAGAAAAGATACGTTGGTCTTTAATCGGCTCAGACGGCGGCAGAGTGAGGATGCTGCCGGCAGCCCCGTTAAACAGTGTTTGAGGGGTATTTTTGTAAGTGGCAACGGCTTTTACCCCCGGCAGTTTTTCTGCCTCTGATGTGTCAATGTCAATTATACGGGCATGAGGATAAGGACTTCTTAGTACTTTGGCGTACAGCATACCCGGTAGTTTGATATCGGTGGTGAAAGGGGCGGTCCCGGTTACTTTTTCTACGGCGTCCAGCCGCCGTACCGATTGTCCAATCACGCGATAATTAGCAGTCATTATGTTAACCCTCCCCTCTGGAGTCATTGATCTTAGCTGCGGCTGCCATGATGGCCTCTTCGATTTTCACATAGCCCGTGCAGCGACAGATATTACCTGAAATACCCTCACGAATGGCATTGCTGTCGGGATGGGGGTTTTTGTCCAGCAAAGCTTTGGCGGACATGATCATACCGGGGGTGCAGTAGCCACACTGAACAGCCCCCAGATCCGCAAAGGCCTCTTGCAGCGGGTGGAGCTGATTGCCCTTGGCCAAACCTTCAATGGTTTCTACTACTGCTCCTTGGGCTTTAACGGCCGGAATCAGGCAGGAATCCACCGCTTGGCCATTTAGTATTACCGTGCAGGCCCCACATTCCCCTCGGCCGCAGCCCTTCTTGGTGCCGGTAAGGGCTAGCTTATCCCTAAGCACATCCAGCAACATATCGGCAGGAGCCACTTTTACCTGCACCGGTTCACCGTTTAAGGTGAAGCTTAATTTTATCTGGCTCATGACTTCACCTCCCAAGTTTGCTTAGCCTCACTTAGTGCCATAGTAAGAGCCCGTTGGACCAGTGTCGGTAGGACATCTAACCGATACCGGTGTGAACCGCGAAGAGCACTATCTCTTGGATTAGCATCACGGGTGGCTATTTTAGCCGCTTCGGTTATGGTTGCGGCGTCAGCCGGTTTGCCTACCAGGAATTGCTCAGCTTTGGTTGCCCTCGTTGGCCTAGGGCCTACCGGTGCCATAACGATGCGAGCCCAGTCGATAACCTCACCATCTAGCGAGATCATGGTAGCTACATTTAGCATGGGAAGCGCTAATGCGTTTCGCTGCGACAGCCGGGCAAAACCCGTGCCTTGCCCTGACTGGCAGCCAGTAAATTGAACGCCTGTTACCAATTGGCGGGTACTATCCACTGTGGATTGTCCGACGCCGACGTACATTTCTTCTACCGGGACGTTAATACAACCACCGTTGGTGGCAATGTTGGCCTCAGCGCCAAGAGCCACAAGAGTTACGGCGGTATCGGCCGCCGGTTGCGCGTTTACCACATTGCCTACTACTGTGCCTACGTTTCTAATTTGCAAAGAGCCAACCGAGCGAGCAGCTTTTGCCAAAGCCGAAGCCTTAGCTTGGATAATGGGCGACGCTGCTACCTGGCTATGGGTCACAGCGGCCCCTATCGTTATCATGTTGTTATCATCTGAAATTTGTTGTAGAAATCCCATCCGACTAATATCAAGTAAATACTTCGGATTCTTTTTTCCGTCGGCAATATCCATCATTAGGTCGGTGCCCCCAGCAACGATGCGCCCCTGACCTTCCCATCGGCTTAGTGCGGCCAGGGCTTCACACAAACACTCGGCAAGTACATATTCTTGCACTACAAGCCCTCCTTGTCTAGCTTAACTTCGCCCACCGGTTAGAGTTAGGACCACCACCCCCTAGGTAACGTTATATCCCGTACTACTATTAATGGAAAAACAAAAGACTGGAGCAAGTAGCTAATTTGTGCTACTTACCCCTGTCCTTTGGCCTGAGAGCTTCCCCCTAATCGGCTAACCGAGGTTGCCCCTTCGGCGTTCACAGGCGCAACTGCGCCACCGAACTCTCCAGGGAGCCGTCCCTGCCAAGTATCTGGCCTGAGAGATTCAGCCGTTCGGGTAGCAGACAAGCGGCCTTGCTCCTTCGGCGTCCAAAGAACTCTCCTTAGCAGATCATGCGGCCATATAATGTTGGAATCTTGTACCGTATTCATTATATCATAATATATTGGACAATGTCACATAATTATTTCTATTAAGGCTACTATTTATGTATGACTCCTTTTCATCTTCTTGCTTGGGCCCCTGTTGACATGCTATAATCAAGTCACCGCGGGGGTGGATTGGGCCTGGTGGCTCGCCCGGACTTCAAATCCGGCGGCGGGCATGGACTGTCCGCGGTGGGTTCGATTCCCACACACTCCCGCCAATAACAATTGGTCATTAGTTACGAAGCCAACTAGACACCGGACAAAACTATGAAAAACAACTCCCTTCGCTGAAACTTAGCAAAGGGAGTTGTCGTCATTACTAAACAGATTCACTATTTTATACCCTTCATGTTCAGCCCAGCGTTAAGATCTTCGGACAATAGGATCGTGCATCCTAATTGATTAGCACTGCAGATAATCATGGTATCCCAAAATGGTATCGAATACGTTTTGTGTATACGTATCGGTCCAAATCCAGACCAGCTTCTTTTTTCCGGACAAGATGATAATCTCATGAAAAAGGCCCCGGATGTCTCTCCAAAGACACCTAGAGCGAAAGGAGTATTTATTCAATTAGCACTCTCGAAAGTATTTTTAAGACAAACCGTACTGTACCATCCCTAAATTCTATCATGTACGTATCATAATATCACATTAAAAATATTTCAAACATGGTCTCTGTCTATCCCCAAACCTTGATTTTACAAGGTTTGGGGGTGTTCCTCACATTTTTCCGCATTTAACCAATTAGTGTTCTCTTTTGGCCAGGAAGTAAAATTGTCGGCTTCATTATTAGCCGTTTTTCTTTGAGGAAAGAGATTGGATACCGGTCCCCGAAAGTTGGAGTGTGTATTTAGGATAGCGGCCCATTCCCTTTGTTGGCCTCGTATGGCTGTGCCAGGTGGCTACTCCGGTTGGGGATAACAAGGAAGAAGAGTTATTGCTCCAAATCAGTTTGGTAATCCAATATTTCTTCTATTTTTGATGCAAATCGGTCCAAATCTAGACCGGCTTCTTTTTTAATGCTTTTTCGGAGCATGGGGCCTACCTGATTGATATCATCCAGAAGATCTTGGAGAAGTTCTAGGGCTGCTGTAGCTTCTAACACTTCTTGTGGGGTTTGTGTTATGTTTTTGAGGATTGCGTGCTCGGTTCGAGAGGCAATAATGGGATTGGGAATTTGTTCAACGTAAACTGAGGTGCGCCGGCCTGGCCCCCTGTCTTCTTCAATAGGTTCCAACGCAATAATTTTATCGGATCTTACATACTTACCATAACCCAAGGGGACGATTACTTGTTCTCTAATTTCCACTGAAATCACATCCTTGGTTTTTTTATTATCATTACCCATAAGGAAAAAGCAAAACCCTGTTATCTTAATACCGGTAAGCGATAAGGACCAAACATTTTTCGTCGAAATGACCCATACCCCTTTTGGCCTATCTCTTTTCGGGTTGGTGTTAAGATCATACAATGTTTACATTTGAGATTACTATTTAGGTATTAGGCTAGAAAAACAAAAATCCTCTTTTTATATGGCCTTCTTCTATTCAATTAAGAGGATTAATTTTAGCTACTGTTATCCCTCGTCTTATGGATGGGGGATTTAGTTATTCTTATTTTGTTGTTGACATATGCCCGCAATGAGGGGTATACTAATAATGAGCAAACGACCATAACAAGATATAAAGGAGGAATTATAATGCCATATGGTGATGGAACTGGTCCTGCAGGAATGGGACCACTTACTGGCCGGAGGATGGGATTTTGTGCGGGGAATGTAGCTCCGGGATACGCTAATCCGATGAGGCCCTGTGGTTGGGGTATGGGTTTTGGACGAGGTGGTTATGGACGCAGGATAGGAGCTAGAATGTGGCCTGGATATGTTGGCCCTTTTCAAAGAGCCCGTCAGTTTTTCGCGGCCGGCCCCGTTAGTGAAAAGGAAATCCTAACAGCGCAGGCTAGCTTTTTAGAGGAGAATCTGACAGCAGTTCGAGAACGTCTTGATGCCCTAAAAGCGGACAAAGAAGAGAATGAATAGGACCTTAGGGTCACATTTGGCACTACTCAAACAGGCGGGGCAGTTTCCTTTTTAGCAAGGAGATGAATCGCTCCTTGCAATGCTGAAATCCATATGATGAGAGGGTCTCTAAAGTTGATTTTGAGCTATACACGGGAGATGAGAACACAGATTAGATTGCCATGCCAACTCTAGGCTTATAACGTAAATTCCCTTGGCTGATGTGAATAGCCAAGGGAGTTTACGTTATACCGATGCTCAATAAAGCGCTTCTTTATTTTAGCGAGCGTCCTTACTGAGAATAAAAATAGGCAAGCGAACAGGTCTTTTGCTTAAATTAGAAAAATTTATTCGTATCATAAAGTGCTCCAATAATAGTTAGCATGCAACACCTTGACATAACGCTAACGAACTATGTATAATAATATACAAGTATGAACTATTACATTCATTACTTGGTCTATTGGAAACTGGAGGTGATCTATGCTTTTGGGGCTAAGGGGTATAGCCGGGGGTGTATGGGGAAACAGGTTTTGTTGCACAAGAATAGTTTGGTTTGAAGTTGTTTTTTGGAGGTCTTGCTGTGAAACTGGCCCGAAAAGGATACTATGATCAATTTCTTGGCGAGATAGAGTTGCCCAAAGTAGTGGGAATCAGTGTTAGATATGACAACAAGCATATCGAGGACATCTCTGGTGTTACAGAAAAGGAACTCATGGGCTCTGGGTGTCTCGACCAGGTAGCAGGAAAGACCGTAGCGTTGGCAGTGGGTAGCAGGGGTATCCGGAATCTACCGGTTATGGTGAGTACCGTTATTAGGGTGCTCAAAGAATGCGGGGCTAAAGTGTTTATTGTGCCAGCTATGGGAAGCCATGGTGGCGCTGATGCTGACGGGCAAATTCGCCTATTGGAATATCTAGGCATTAGTCAGCAGACCATGGGAGTAGAGATTCGCTCCTCCATGGAACCGGTGGTTATCGGCTATACCGATGAGAATGTTCCTGTCTATTATGATGCCAATGCCGCTGCAGCCGATTACACTATCAGTATTGCTCGTGTTAAGCCTCATACCACTTTTCGGGGTAATTATGAAAGCGGTATGGTCAAAATGAACGTAATTGGCTTAGGCAAACAAAAAGGAGCCGACTATTGCCACATCAAGGGTATGGCCAATATGGGTGACAACTTGCTAAAAATAGGCAGGGTTTCCCTGGAAAAATCAAATTTGTTGCTTTCTTTGGCTGTGGTAGAAAACGCTTATGACCAGACATATTTGATTAAGGCTGTTCCTAAGCAGCGTATTCTTGAGGAGGAACCTAAGCTATTGGAGTTAGCCAAATCGCTAATGCCCAGGATTCCTTTTCGTGATCTAGATTTGCTAATCGTAGATGAGATCGGTAAAAACATTACTGGTACGGGTATGGATCCTAACATTATTCAGCGTTTTTCTTCGGAACATATGGTAGCCGACCCGTTCATCAAACGGTTAGTGGTACTTGATATGACAGATGAAACTGACGGAAACGCTGCTGGTGCTGGCTTTGCTGACATCTCAACCAGAAAGCTTTTTGATAAGCTGGAGATGGAAAAGACGTATCCTAACTCTCTTACCGCCAGAACCACTATTCCTAGCAAACTACCAATAATTATGGATAATGACGAGACAGCAATTAAGGCCGGTATTAAGACTGCACCAGATGTGGATTATGATAATATACGCCTCCTACGCATCCGTAACACCTTATGCATGAGCCGTATGGAGATTTCGGAAGCGTTAGTTGAGGAGGCGCGGGCGCTGCCTAACGTAGAAATCGTTACCGATTCTCGCTACTATATTTTTGACGAAAATGGTGACCTTCCCAAACAAGGATTTTTATACGATTGAATGGTAAGAAAATTTGTGTCGGAAAACATTTGTAATGAACAGGAGGAAAACCTATGAAAAAGTTAGTAATCTTGGCACTGGTTCTCTGTCTAGTAGCAGTAATGTCTGTGGGCTGTAGTAGCAATGGGCAGCAATCCGCTTCTGCTCCAGATTATCCTACTAAGGAAATTACCGTGGTAGTTCCTTGGAATGCTGGCGGCGCTAATGACGTAGCTGCTCGTCAGCTGCAGCCAATCTTTAAGGATATGTTTGGGGTTAATCTGGTTGTTAAAAACGTGGCTGGAGGTTCCAGCGCTGTTGGTATCACCGAAGCTATTAATGCTAAGGCCGACGGTTATACCGTGGGTTTTGCCACCAGCACTTATATCGGTCTCGCTGCTCAAGGAAGCGTTTCATCCGATTTAGAAAACGATTTTGAAAATATTTGTTTGGTTATGGAAGATCCCATCGCCATCGTCTGCAAGGCGGGCGCTTATGAAAATTTAGAAGAGTTTATTGAGGATGCTCGCCAGCGGCCCGGCGAAACTGTAGTTGCCACCTCTAATACCTTTGGTACGGCTCCAGTGTATATAACTCTGATGGCAGAACAGGCCGATATCGATACCAATATGGTTTGCTATGATAGTGGCTCTCGCTGTGTTACTGAGGTACTAGGCGGTCACGTAGAGGTTTCCTGCAGCAACTATGGAGATTTTGTGTCGCAAGTAGAGGCTGGGGAGATAGAGGTCTTAGCTTTAATGACTCCGGAGCGCTCCGAGGTTTTGCCGGACGTGCCCACGATTCTAGAATGTGGCTATGATGTATTTGGGGCTGGTTATATACGTCAAATGAGTTTTATGATGGCTCCCAAGGGTTTAGATCCGGAGGTTAAGGAAACTTTATCCAAAATGTTCCAGGAAGCCTGTCAGTCAGATAGTTATCAAGCCTTTGCTAAGGAACGCAGTTTTACCTCACCAGGCATCGTTGGTGATGATTTAGATGGTATAGTCAAAGAGGTCTACGATGGTTTAAAACTAGCATATGACAAGTATTTTGCTGACTAATTAGGCAGATTAAGCTGTTTTACAAAAGTTTATCGAAGTAGAGATGCTTCTGCCGCTCGCTCTTCGCGGGCGACAGAAGCTCTTTGACAGTGTTTGGTATGTTAACTATAAATTATAAGGGAGCACTTTTTATGAATAAGACTGCTCGTGTATATGAACTGTTAGCGTGCGTTGTTTTGGCGATATACAGCTTAGTAATGATTATACATGCTTACCTCAATCCTGTGACGACAAAGGTAACGGGCCTAAAATCTTACACTTTTCCGGTGGCAACATACGCTATCATGCTGGGAATATGTATCATTTTGATTGTCCTGAATCTTGTCAAGGAACGACAGATTAACAAAACTTTGTGCACCATGTCTAAGGACGAGAGAAGCCAAATGGATGACAAGAAGAGAGAACAATACCTATTCCAACGACTGGATAAGCGGGTTGTTATTACCATAGGCATGATCATTGCTTACGCTGTTGGTTGGAATATCCTGGGTTTTTCCCTATCCACTCTTCTATTCGTGACGCTTGAAGCTAAGATATTAAATAAAGGAACTTCGTGGGCCAGTTGTTTTTTGGTTGCTTTGGTTGCTGTGGTTTTGGTTTATGGGATTTTTGTTAAATTGTTTGCCATCTCTCTCCCAGAACCGTTGCTTAACGCTATATTTGGATAAGGAGAACGTGCAATGGGTGATTTATCTTTTGTTTTGACATCAGCGGCTCAAGTCTTAGCTTCACCAGGGACGTTGCTGGTGATTCTTTTAGGCACCTTTATGGGGCTGGTATTCGGTTCATTACCTGGGCTGACTGCCACAATGGGTGTTGCCTTATTGATTCCATTGACGTACACCATGGAACCAGTACAAGCCATTGGTATGATGCTCGGTTGTTATGTTGGTGGTATTGCAGGAGGGGCCATCCCGGCAATATTACTTAATATCCCTGGTACGCCAGATGCTTGTGTTACCACCTTAGACGGTTATCCCATGGCTCAAAAAGGCCAAGGCGCTAAAGCATTGGGGTGGGCTGCTTTTGCTTCCGGAATAGGGACATTTTTTAGCTGGATCGTGTTAATTTTTTGTGCACCGCTTTTAGCCAGTATGTGTATTGAGTTTGGGTCACCGGAATATTGTGCTCTGGCATTTTTTGGATTGTCAATTATTATTGCTGTGTCGGGGAAATCCCTCTTAAAAGGTATCTTGGCCGGATTGTTAGGCATCGGCATTTCTTTTATCGGCATTGATCCCGTCTGGGGTAATTTACGCTTCACTTTCGGGAACACGAACCTGCTCAGCGGTATAAGCTTGATGCCAGCACTGATTGGCTTTTACTCTATACCACAAATCCTAAATGGATGCTCGGAACAAAGTGTTCGACCGAGAGTGAACTACAAGATTAAGTTACGGGATTTTGTTCCCACGTTAAAAGAGTTGTGGCAGGAGAAAGTGACTATTATCCGATCTAGTGTTATCGGTACGATAATTGGTGCTATCCCAGCCACAGGGGGAAACATTGCTGCTTATATCGCCTATGACCAGAGTAAGAAGTTTTCCAAGGACTCGGATAGCTTTGGCAAGGGGAATCCTCGCGGGGTTATTTCTGCTGAGGCTGCGAATAATGGTGTTTGTGGCGGAGCACTGATCCCACTTTTGACCCTTGGCATCCCTGGCGACAGCGTAACGGCTATGATGTTAGGTGGACTTATTCTTCATGGCTTGCAACCTGGCCCGCTACTTTTTGCCGAGCAACCTGGCGTTATAATAGGCCTGTTTACTACTCTCTTGGTTGGCACGATTTTTATGGTACTGCTACAGATGTTCGGTATTCAAGTGTTTATTAAGGTTCTTAGTGCGCCGACTAATTTCTTGAATGCTATCTTGGTGGTACTTTCTTTGGTAGGTTCTTACGCCCTAAACAACAACTTTTTTGATGTTATTGTGGCATTAGTTTTGGGTATGCTTGGCTTTATTATGACTAAGGCTGACTTTCCTATGGCACCGGCTGTTCTAGGGTTGGTGCTGGGTGCCCGATTTGAAAGTGAATTTCGTCGTGCTCTACAAATCAGTCATAACTCATTGATTATCTTTTGGCAGAGACCTATTGCCATGGGATTAATCCTGGCGGCGGTAGCTTTAATGGCGATGTCTGTAGTAATGCACAGAAGATCTGTAGCTAAAGTTGCCGCTGATAAGGAGGAATAAAATGACCCCTAAAATTAAGAATCTAGATCAGCTATTAGCTGAAGGGGATATAGAATCTAAACGGATTGCATTGGAAATTACGGATAGGACTCTTCAGCGCTTGGACGCCGGTACTCGAATTAAGAGCATTATGCGCTTAGAGGGCGATGTGCTCCATGTAGGTACGAAGAGCTGGGATCTAAGCAAGAAAAAGAATGTGTACATGATTGGTGCCGGGAAAGCTTGTAACCACATGGCGATGGCTGTGGACGAAATCTTGGGCGACCGTTTAACCCGAGGCTTTGCTATTGTCAAAATTGCTGAGGACACCGATTATTACCGGAACACAGAGGTTTTTGTAGGGGGGCACCCCATTCCTAATGAGGAAGGACTCCGGGCGTGCGAAATCATTTTAGACGTGGTTGATAATGCTACACCGGATGATCTGTTTATCACCTTGATGAGCGGTGGAAGCTCAGCTCTGATGAGCTGCCCCGTTCCCGGTCTGACCTTAGAAGATGAGAAGATCACTACCGATGTTATGCTAAAGTCTGGCGCTGGCATTATGGAAATTAATTCCATCCGGCGGCATATCTCCCAGACAAACGGCGGCAATTTAGCCAAACGTATAGAAGCTAGGGGAGCAGATATGATCGGATTTTCCATCTTCGATGTGGTGGGTTACCCACGCACAGGCGATATTAGTATTCCCTATCCCAACTTAACTGGCACACCTATTGGTGCCGATGACACCACTCTTGAGGACGCTAGACGGGTCATTCGGCAATATAATGTAGCAGATCGATTGCCCAAAGCTGTAGTGGACTACATTATGAACTGTGGTCCAGAGGGTGAAACCCCTAAGGAATTCCCCAATTTTACCTATTTTGGTTTGAATTCCGTGTCCGATTCTTGTCCTATAGCCAAGGAAATTGCAGAAGAAATGGGTATCAAGGCCTTGATTCTATCTTCGTATGTAGAAGGTGAGAGTAGGGACGTGGGGACTCTTATGGCTTCTATTGCTCGCGAAATCCAGAACTACGGCAATCCGATACCGGCACCGTGTGTCGTCATTAGTTCGGGTGAAGCTACTACTAAAATTGTGGACAACAGTCTGATTGAAGGGCATGGTGGCCCTGGACAGGAAATGACAGTTAGTTTTGCTATCTCGGCAGAAAAAGCGCCCGGTGCCTGTCTTTTGTCCATCGACACAGAAGGAACAGATGGCACCACTCTTATTGCCGGAGGTATTACTGATTCAAAGACCTATGAAAGGGCTCGTGCTAAAGGGATTGACCTACACGCTGCCTTGCGCGATCATGCCTGCTACGAAGCATTAATGCCGGTAGACGGTGGTGTGTTTACCGGTAATACGGGAACCAATGTGTGCGATTTAAACATAATGTATGTGCCAAAACTGTAAAAAGGAAAGATAAAAATGACCGTAAATAACAATGCAATAGAAGCAGTCCATGCGCGACAGATTTTGGATAGTAAGTGCCGCCCGATTATTGAGGTGGATGTGATCACCAAGGGCGGTGTAAGGGGTAGGGGCTCAGCTTCTACTGGTACCTCGGTGGGTATGTACGAGGCTGTGGTTTTGGTCGATAACAACCCAGCTAAATTTGGCGGAAAAAGTGTTTATAAGGCCATACAGAATGTTAACGATGTCATCGGGCCTTCTATCGTCGGTTTAGATGTGACAAATCAGAAAGAAATTGACAAGCGCATGATCGAACTTGATGGTACGCAAAACAAGGCTAAGCTTGGAGGCAACGCCATCTATGCTACTTCTGTTGCCTGCATTAAGGCGGCCGCTGCTACCAAGGGTATGCCGCTCTACCGCTACTTGGCAGGTGGACCGATCAAAACGCTACCAGTGCCCACATTCAACAGTATTAACGGTGGTCGGTATGGTGATTTTGTCATGGGGATTCAGGAGTTTACCTTTTGCCCCTATAAGGCTGAAAGTATGGCCGAAGCGGTGGAAATTGCCATGCGTGTCTTTCCTATGATTGGGAAGGTCATTGCTGAGTTTCAACAAGGCCGCCCGGCGAAAGTAGGTCACTACTATGGCTGGCAGCCACCAACAGAGGATCCGGAATGCACTATGGAGCTGCTGCACGAAGCAGTACTGCGCTGCGGATACGAAAACAAGGTGGCGTATGCGCTCGACTTCGCCTCTAGTGAGGTATACGATGCCGATACAAAAACCTACTACATGGGCGGGAAACGGCTTTGTGCCGACGAAATGATTGATCTTGCCCGGCGAATGACGCAACGATACAACTTCCTCTATATAGAGGACCTGTTGGATGAAAATAACTGGGTCGGTTACCAAAAGGCTGTTCAAGCCATCGATCGCTCTATCATAATTGGCGATGATTTTATAGTTACTAATGTAGAGCGCTTGAAAAAAGCCCATGCTATGCATGCGGTGGAAGGCTTTGTCTTCAAACCTAATCAAGTAGGTACTATTACCGAAAGTCTTGAGACGTACCGGTTTGCCCAGGAACACAACATGATCACCGTGCCGTCGCAGCGGGGCGGCGGTGTTATTGACGATGTTGTTATGGATTTGTGTTTAGCCATGCAGACCCCGGCAGTAAAAAATAGCGCACCGCGCTCGGGAGAGCGAATTTATGCTTGCAACGCTTTGTATCGGGCGGCGGACGAAAACCCAGATGCCAAACTGTTTGATTTTACTCCGTTAACGAGATTTTAACCATTTGCCGGTCCCTGAGCCGGCAATCAAGGGAAAGGTTGCAATAATATGAGTAACAGCACCAATATTAAATCCGTTCACGCCAGGCAGGTTATGGATTGCAAGTTTCGCCCGGTGGTAGAGGTGGATGTAACGTTAGAAAACGGCGTTGTTGGCCGTGGAGCCGCACCTACAGGGACATCAGTGGGTCAGTATGAGGCATATGTGCTTAGAGATAATGATCCAGGTCGTTTTTGTGGCCTTAGTGTGTTTCAGGCTATTGATAATATTCATAAAGTAATTGGTCCGGCTATTTCTGGTATGGATGTATTGGATCAGGAGTCCATTGACCGCCGCATGATTGATTTAGACGGTACACCTAATAAATCTAAATTGGGTGGTAATGCCATTTACAGTGTTTCTGTCGCTTGCATTCAGGCAGCGGCCAAAGCGAACAATCTTGATTTGTATCAATACGTAGCCGGTAAAAAGTTAACAACGCTTCCTCTACCGATGGCTAATAGTATTTTGGGTGGCAAATATCCGGACCGCACGGTGTGTTTTCAAGAATTCACCTTCTGTCCATACAAGGCAGAAACTATTACTGAGGCCATGGAAATCATTGTCGATGTACACAACGCCATTGGTGAGATATTTACGAGGCAGCAAGGCGGTAAGCCGGCGCAGCGAGGAAATGGTCACGGGTGGCTACCCCCCACCGAGGATCCTGAGGAAATTATGCAGCTCATGGACGAAGCGGTAAAGCAGTGTGGCTATGCTGATAAAGTGGCCTATGTGCTAGATGTGGCTGCCAGTGAGATGTACGATCCTAATACATCAACCTATTATATGAACGGTAAACAACTTACTGCCGATGAGCAGATTTCTTATATTAAAGGTCTAACAGAGCGATACAACTTCTTGTTTATTGAGGATATTTTAGATGAAAACGACTGGGATGGTTATGTACGAGCATCCCAGGTTATTGACCGTACTATCCTTATTGGTGACGATCTTACTGTAACTAACCTAAAATGCCTGCAAAAGGCGTATCAGACAGGTGCTGTGCAGGGTTTTGTCTTCAAACCAAATCAGATCGGCACGGTCACGGAAGCTATTGAGGCTAGACGCTTTGCTAAGGACCATGGCATGCTTACTATTCCTTCTCAGCGAGGTGGCGGTACTATCTGGGATGTGGTTATAGATATGGGAATTGGCTTAGAAGTGGAAGCCTGCAAAAGCTGTGCCCCTCGCGGAGGGGAAAGCATTTACGCAATGAACGCTATTTACCGTGCGGCCGATGAAAATCCCCAAGCCAAAATGTTTGATTTTTCACCGCTCGTGCGATTCTAAATGGTCCTTTACCAGCGATGGTCTTACTTTTTATGTTATCCAAGTACGTGGTTGACATTTATTTAGGATATGAAATAGGATAGTAGATAGGAAATTATTGTTAAAGGAAAGCGATTAAAGCATGACTATTTTGATGAAAGTTAACGATAACTATCATATGTTTACCAAAACCCAGCGTAAGATCGCCGATTTTATCATTGAACATTATGATAAACTGGCATTTATCACGCTGGAAGAGATGGCGGAGCAGGCCCAGGTCAGTACCACTTCAGTGATACGTTTTGCTAGGATACTGGATTTTCAGGGCTATACCCAGTTACAGCAAAAGATTCAGCGGGGATTGATGAAAAAGGTAACCCTACCGGAACGTTATGAAGACTCTTACAGGAACATAAATAAGGAACGTTTGTTGACTGATATGATGAATGCAGAGATCCACGCCCTTAAAAAGACTGTTGAATACGTTACCCGTGAGCAATTGGAGGCAGCTGTTAAAGCCATTATCGATGCCCAGCGCATATACATTCTCGGTTCCCGTTCCACCTTTGGCGTCTCCCATTATATCGCGTCTTATTTGGGGCAGGTACGCGATCGGGTACAGTTGGTTAGTGGCGTTGGCGGTATATATCCAGAGGAACTCGCTGGCGCAAAAGAGGGCGATGTTTGTATTTCGTATATGTTCCCACGCTACCAGAAAATGTTGTCTAACTTGTTGTCATTTCTTAAATCAAAAGGGGTCACGGTTATCTTATTTACCTCACCGGCTTATGATGCTGTGAAGCATCTAGGCGATGTTTTTCTTTGTTGTCATGTACAAAGTATGCTGCCCAAAGACAGCCTGCTATCGGTGATGCTTCTTTCTAATTACCTAGTGGCAGCGGTAATGGCGTCCGATTACGCTAGCACCCGTCGCCGGTTAAAAGGTATAGAAGAGGTCTTAGAAAAAGGCTTTTATCTAGGGTTATAGATTTAACTTTACAACTCTCTTTGCTGTTTGTCAGCAAAGAGAGTTGTTGCTTTTTGTAAAATCCGAAGGCAGGAAGTAACGCTTTGGGTAGAGAAGTCATCTTATATTCTTCTATTTAGAAATTAGGTGAAGAAGTGGTATAATAACAGCTAAATACGAGCCTATTTATTAAGTTGGTACGGATCATGTATAAGAGGATGGGATGCTAAGTGGCCAGACCGAAGAAGGTGCGGTTGGTAGAATTTGTACCACCGGTGCAGATTTTTAAGCCGGTGGGTGTTCCTCGTTGTGATTTAGAGGAAATTGTATTATCGCTGGAAGAGTTGGAGGCTATTCGCCTTAAGAATCTGGAGGGGTTGGAGCAGGAGGACTGTGCCCAGCGCATGTCTATTTCCCGGCCTACGTTTCAACGTATATTAAACGATGCTTATGAGAAAGTGGCTCGGATGCTTACGGAAGGGCTGGCTCTTAGGGTGGAGGGTGGCACTTACAAACTAGTGGAGCGTCAACAGTGCCCCCGCTGTCAGCATGAGTTGGTATTACCGCTAGAGCCCGAAAAGGATAACCTAGAAAACATCGTTTGTCCTGAGTGCCATAATGAAACCATTGGGAGGCCGAGACGCAGATGGGGTCGTCGCGGCCGCAGATGGAAGCATCAGGGAGCCAATGAGCCATTTGCAGCCCCTAATAAAGAAGAATCGGACGATCCCGGGAAGTAATGATTATTACACAAAAGGTCTTGCGTGATAAAAGCAATTACTAAGTAAGGATGATGGCAGCATGACAATTCCGGTGCTTAAAATCGGAAATTTGGTGGCTCGGTTTCCGGTTATCCAAGGGGGTATGGGTGTCGGTATCTCCCTGTCTAATCTGGCTGCTGCCGTGGCCAATTGTGGCGGTGTTGGGGTTATTTCCGGGGTGGAGACGGGGTTTTACCGGCCTGATTATGCTCGTAACAAGCGGCGGGCCAACTTGGAAGCGCTCGCCGAGCAAATAAGAAAAGCTCGGCAGCTGAGCCCCAGCGGGGTGCTGGGGGTTAATATTATGGTAGCTATCAATAACTTTGAAGAAACAGTACGGACGGCGGTGCGAGCCGGTATTGATATTATTTTTTCCGGAGCGGGGCTGCCGCTTCACTTGCCGGAACTAGCTGGCGGATCGGATGTAAAGTTGGTGCCTATTGTGTCGTCGGCAAGGGCAGGGGCACTCCTATGTAAGCATTGGGAGAAAAAGCACCATCGCCTACCTGATGCGCTTGTGGTGGAGGGCCCTAAGGCCGGTGGGCATTTGGGTTTTAGTCAGGAGCAGCTAAATAGGCCGGAGGACTTTGCGTTAGAAAAAATAGTACCGGAGACAGTGGCAGCCGTGAAGCCCTTTCAAGATAAGAGGGGGCAGTCTATCCCTATAATTGCGGCTGGTGGTATTTGGACCGGCCAAGATATCGCCCGCATGCTTAAATTAGGAGCGTCCGGAGTTCAGATGGCTACTAGGTTTGTACCTACTTATGAATGCGATGCTTCGTTGGCGTTCAAAGAAGAGTATTTCAGGGCCAAGGCAGATGATATTGTGCTTATTAAAAGCCCGGTGGGAATGATCGGTCGGGCCATTAAGAATAAATTTTTAGACCGGGTGGCTGCCGGTGAATCGAAGCCGATTCGTTGTGCCTATAATTGCCTCAAGCCTTGCAGGCCGAAAGAGTCGCCGTATTGTATTGCTGACGCACTGATCAATGCTCAGCGGGGCGAACTTGATCAAGGTTTTGCTTTTGCTGGGGTTAACGCCTGGCGAGCAACTAAATTGCAGTCGGTGCGGGAAGTTGTCCAGGAGCTAAAGGAAGGGATGCTGCGGGAATTGTAATGGATATAAAAGGAACAGAATTTTCGGGGTTCTCAAGTTAGAGAGTCGGTGGTCAGGGATAACTCCTGCCCACCGACTCTCTAATTGCCCTCGGACTTATTGGAGTAATTCATTGCTGATGTCAATGAGAATAGCCTTTTACTTGGTGATCATTACTGAGGAGGCTTTTATGAGAACTCCTACTTGGTCTCCTTGAGCAATCCCCAAATCATCCACGGCTTCTTTGGTAATAGTAGAAGTTATAATGTTTTGCGCCCCGATGTCCACTTTCACTTTTGCCATGATCCCGTCTGTTTCTAAGGACACTACGTTACCTCTAATTTGGTTGCGACCACTGATTTTCAATAAGGTTTTCTCCTTCCATAATGATTTTGATCTCGGTGCGGGCTGTGCTTTGATGAACTCAGTGGGTGTACCCACTGAGTTCACTGCTAAGTTATCGATGGTTACTGTTGTAATTGTTGCTGCGTGTTCTTGAACCTATTTTGAGCATCCGTTAATTCCTGGGCGGAAACAGGCCGCGTCTTATACCAGCCTCTTTTATCCATAGTGCCAAAGACAGATGATTGTAGCTGGTGTTCTTCAGTGAGAATATTAATAATATCAGAACGGAGCAGGTTATGAGCTGTTTCTGTGGCTGCTGTGTTGTATGAGGAGGTAAGCTGTTTTTGCATGGCTAGGCAATCGCTCATAATGTCTTTTTCTGACAGTCCTGACGATGTTGTGTGGGCCATAATAATCTTCCTTTCTTTGCCTAATGCATAGTCTGACTGAGTAAATGGCGCATTAAGGTGTTGTAATGGCCTTCGTGTTGTTCCCGCATGGAACTGATCACTTTTTGTAGTTCTTGATCTTGTACTTGAGCTTCATAAGAACGCATTTTCTTGATGGCCAACTCTTCCAACGATAGCTGATCTTGTAGTGACTGAAGTTCTCGATCGGTGAATGTTTGTAAAGAACGCCCGTCAGTCATATTACTCCCTCCTTAATGGATACTTGTCAGCAGTTAGTATGCGTCTATAGTATTTTCCTATGCAGACATTAATGGCTTCGTAAAGGGTCTGAAATATTATCTTAACAAACCATTGCTATACTATGTAACAAGCTATCCTATACCCCCCTTCTTCATATATTTTGATTTGGGCCGTAAGGCCCCTTTTTTCTTGCTCATTTTGCCGTATGATTTACCAAAAAAGAGAGACAATAACCATAAGAGAGAGGTCTGTAGTAGCTGAGCCCAGACTGCAGTAGGGGGAAACTTCTGCTGTGGTCGGCCAAAGGTCGGTGCCGGGTAACTGCTCGGTTTCGGCCGGCGGGCAGATTAATCAGTGTCTTGTAAGGTCCCTGGGTCCGGGAGCTTATGGGATGTTGGTTAGTCGAGCTAAGATCTACCAGGGTGCCGCAGGCTTAACTTTAAGCTGGAGGTCCAAAGCTAATGGGCTTCTAAGGTACTTTGGCGGGTCGAGCAAAGGTTACTTAAGGTTGCGTAACTATCTAACTAAACAGGTAGTGTAGGGATCTTAAGTAGCTGTAGCGTAGGTTATTACAGGCTTCTCCTTTTTATGTCTATATTCAGTTAGCAGGTATTTTCGATCTGATGTCGAAAATAAACTTATAACGTTTTCTAAAATTTTAATACAAGAGGTGCTGGCCGGTGAATATGAATCAACTGCGGACCTTAATAGCTTTGGCTCAGTGCAACAGTTTTTCTTTAGCGGCCGAAAAGTTATTTCTTACTCAACCGGCAGTCAGCTTTCAGATTAACTCCTTGGAAGAGCATTTTGGTGCTCGGCTAGTAGACCGTTCGGGGAGGCGGATTGAGCTTACGGAGGAAGGTCGGCAAGTGCTGGCCTTTGCTAAGGAAGCTTTGGCCGCTCTGGCACGAACGGAGTACGCAGTCAATGAACTAACAAGACGGGTTCGAGGGCCGCTCTTAGTTGGCGCTAGTACCATCCCGGGAGAGTATATTTTGCCCCATATCATTGGCGCGTTTATAGCAAAGTACCCTGATGTTCAAATCAGCTTAGAAATTGGTGATTCGGAGCAGATTACGAGAAAGATTTTAGATCAATGCTTAGATATAGGAGTAGTGGGCGCAGTTACCAACAAACAGCAGTTACTGTCTGATATAGTGCTTGAAGATGAGCTTGTACTTATTGTTCCCGGGCGCCATCGCTGGCCATCAGGCATATCGGTAACAGTTCAAGATCTTAAAGAGGAAGATTTTATTTTTCGGGAAAAAGGGTCCGGAACTAGGCAGGTATTTACCGAACGCCTTAAAGAACGAGGCTTAGATGCAAATGAGCTGAACATAGTAATGGAACTGGGAAGTCCCGAAGCTATCTTAACCGCAGTAGAGGCTGGCCTTGGTATCTCGGTGGTGTCGCGTTGGGCGGCTGACAAAGCGCTAGCTTTAGGACAAGTGCGCGGAATTAATATCGCCGGCGTAAGTCTAAAACGGAATCTGTTCGTTATTCGCCACCGCCAGACTTTGCCCAACCGTGCCCTGGAAGAATTTCAAAGCTTTCTTTCCAGCATTCGCATTAATACTCTAACTCAAATCGTAAGCTAGGAGGCGATGCTTTTGAAGGACGTAGTGCGTTTGACCGCTCTTACGGCAGCATCGGGCTGAGGGGCCAAACTCGGTCCTCGGACCCTCTCGCAGGTACTGCGAGACTTACCACTGCTATCCGATCCTAATTTAATTGTGGGGCTAAATACCAGTGATGATGCAGCCGTCTACCGTTTGAACCCGGAACTGGCGTTAATTCAGACGGTGGACTTTTTTACTCCAGTGGTGGATGATCCTTATATGTTTGGTCAGATTGCAGCGGCCAACGCTTTGAGCGATGTCTATGCTATGGGCGGGCAGCCGCTGGTGGCTCTAAATATTGTTTGTTTTCCTTCGTGCTTGGATGCCGAGATTCTCCGACAAATTCTTCTCGGCGGAGCTGATAAAGTTAGAGAAGCAGGGGCTGTGTTGGCCGGTGGTCACAGTATAGATGATAACGAGCCCAAGTATGGCTTGGCGGTGACAGGAACGGTCAAACCGGATGAGGTGTGGACCAATGCGTCCGCCAAAGATGGTGATGTGCTCATCCTAACCAAACCCATTGGAACGGGCGTATTTATGACGGCTAATAAGGTGGACTTGGCTCCGAAAGATGAATTTGCCCAGGCTGTATTCCAGATGGCTCAGCTTAATGCAGCTGCAGCGGTAGCGGCTCGGGAAGTGGGCATCTCGGCCTGTACGGATATAACCGGCTTTGGCCTATTGGGCCATGCCTACGAGATGGCATCCGGCAGCGATGTTAGGCTTAAGATCTACTCCGACGCGGTTCCTTTGCTACAAGGGGCAGTCGAGCTGGCCCGTCAGGGGATGGTGCCGGGCGGTACTTATCGCAACCGGGAGCATTTGGCCGGCAAAATAAATCTGTGCAATAGTATTTCGTCTGATCGCTCTGATCTACTGTTTGATCCGCAGACCAGTGGCGGACTACTACTGTCGGTGCCGGCAGCAAAAAGCACAGCTTTATTAGACAAGTTGACACATAAAGACATACTGGCTAGTGCTATTGGCGAAGTAGTGGCTGCCGATCCAGGGGAATTGCGGCTAGAGGTATTATAAGCCGTGTCAACAAAAAGGAGCGTGGCACTGCATATGGAAACACGTGTGGACGTAAGGGGCTTGGCTTGTCCCTTACCGGTGGTTAAGACGAAGAAGGCTATTGAATCGCTGACAGCGGGCAAAGTGGTGGCGGTGGCGGATAGTCCTGTCGCCAGGGACAATATTGTAAAACTAGCCCAGAGCCTAAACCTGTCTGTGGATGTGGCTACCGACGGTACGGACTTTATTTTAAGCATAATTAAAGAAGGCGGAGTGGCTTTGGCTGAGCCGGAAGAACAAACCGAAGCGACCGTGTTACCCGAGCGTTCTGGTGATAACGTGGTAGTGTTGGTTCTGTCCGATAAGATAGGTCACCCAGCAATGGAACTCGGGGAGGCGTTGACCAAGTCGTTCTTTTATGCTCTTACCGAATGTTACCCTATTCCTCGCTCTATTATTTTCATGAATGGCGGGGTAGAATTAGCTTGTAGCGGCTCCGACATACTGGCCAGCTTAAAAACGCTAGTCCATCAAGGAGTGCAAATCCTCTCCTGTGGTACCTGCCTAGATTACTTTGGGCTAAAGGACAAGCTTATGGTGGGCCAGGTTTCTAACATGTTTAGTATCATCGAACAGCTCATGGCCGCCGACAAAGTAATTACCATAGCATAGGGGGCGGCGGTGATGACAGGGCTATATGAGCGTGTTGCAACCGAGCTTACACCTGAGAGGTGGCAGGCCTTAATCATGGGTTTGGGTAGATTTGCGCTTACTTTGGCCGTGGTCGTGGTGGGAGGAGCGTTAGTCCTTAGGTTGGGGCAATCTTTTATAAACCGGGCTTTGCGTCATCCCCAAAGTGATAAACAAGCGGTTGACAACCGCCGCTTGCAGACCATGCGGGCGCTTATGAATAGTGTTTTGCGCTATACTGTATTTTTTGTCGGGGCGCTGCTGGTGCTCGATGCTGCCGGTGTGCCGGTGGCGTCGCTTATTGCTAGCGCTGGTTTGGTTGGTTTGGCCATAGGGTTTGGTGCCCAGAACTTAGTACGCGATGTTATTACCGGTTTTTTTATTTTACTGGAAGACCAATATGGTATTGGCGATTATGTGGGTGTGGCTGGGGTGGACGGTTTTGTAGAGGATGTGGGACTCAGGACAACTCGCATCCGCGATTTCGCTGGTGATCTACATACTATTCCAAACGGAGAAATAAGCCGGGTGACTAACAAAAGCCGAGGCCCGCGTCGGGCGTCAGTTAAAGTGGCGGTGTCTTATGAAGCCGATCTGATAGCAGCTGAGAGCATCTTGCAGCAAGTGGCCGCCGAAGCAAAGCTTGCTCTTCCGGAAATTGTGGACGGACCATCGGTGCTCGGCATCACTGATTTAGGCAACGCTCAAGTTACCTTTCAGCTCTGGGCTAGGACTAAGCCCATGACAGAATGGAAGGTGGAGCGGGAGCTGCGCCGCCGCATTAAACTGGCGCTGGACAAGGCCGGTATTTCCCCGCCTTATCCGAGACAAGTGCAGCTAGTGACGGTGCAAAAGGAGAATTGATATTACAGTATCAAAAAAGCAGATTGCAGCAACCCTGATGCATAGCATCTCTAAAAAGGAGGCCAAGCTATGGACTTTCAGTTGGGCGATATTGTTCGCATGAAAAAAATGCACCCCTGCGGCAGCGATGAGTGGGAGATTATTCGTGTGGGGGCTGATTTTAAGATTAAGTGTACCGGTTGTAGTCGGCGAGTGATGCTGCCACGGACGAAATTTGAACGGGCGGTAAAGGCGCTGGTGCGCCGGCCGGAGAAAACAGGAGAAGAATAGGGGAGAGTGTAATATTTAAGTAGGCAAAGCAGCATAGAAGGACTTTCCGGGACGAGCTGAGAAGGTAGATCTCATGAAAAAGGCCCTGGATGTCTCTCCCAAAGACAC
>JBMNSQ010000006.1:0-29414 GCA_050945275.1 bacterium
AACGAAAAACATTCCGTAAATAGTAACCTACCTGCTCCACGTTCTTTGCCGTTAGCTCGGACAAAGTCACCGCCTCCAAGAAAACTGTTTCGTACGCGAAACATATTATCATATAATCTTTACCAAGACAATAGTAATCCGAATCCACCAAGGAACTTTGTCTAATCCTAAAATGACAAAAAGCTGCGTTTTGGCAGCTTTAGGAGTAAATTGTTGAGAGGATATGTCATGTGAAATCATATAGGCGAATTGGCGCAAGAAGTCAGCTGTTCTTTTGGTAACGCCCTTGAATATAATCTACTGCATGGCGGCGCATAACAGCTAGGTTTTGAAATATACGAACGCCAAAAGCAAATACGGCCGCATAATAAATTTCTACCCCCAGCCGATCCCCAATATAAGTTAGCACCGCCGCAAAAATGGCATTGCTAAAAAAGCCGGTCACGAAAATCACCGGATCGAAGTGATTCTCCAAACTGCTTCTTACACCACCGAACACAGAGTCTAAACCAGCCAAAATAGCCACTGCTATATAGCGAGCATAAGCCACCGGAAAAGAAAAGGGAAAAACTAAACCAAGAAGCATCCCCACTAAAATACCAAGAAAAGGCACCATCATTATTGATCACTCTCCTTGTCCACCGGGCTGGCAAACCTAAAGGTGTGGCCACCCACATAAGCAGGAAGAACGAGATGATCTTTTTTCTCTATCTGTACTTGAATGCCCCAAAATTGCATGGTCTCAACAATTCCACCACGCATCTTGAGTGCGCTCTCTAAGTCATCAGGGTCGCCAATAGCTTGAATAATATAAGGCGGACCTATCCGTGTATTGTTCACCGAGATAGTCGGTCCAGCACAACGTATTTCGGTAGAAGCTACCACTCGTTGATCATTCACTGTAATCGCTTCAGCATTAGCTGCTTTAAGCTCGTTTACAAGTTTAAGCAGGTCTTCGTCGTGGATTAAGAACAAGTTAGGATCCTGGCCCGGTTGAGCCACTCGGGTACTATCTTTAAGTGTAACAACAACCCCCGGTCCTTCCATGGCAACGAGTCCAGCCGCAATGCGAACCTGCTGCAATTCGTCCTGGATGCCGGCAGCGACGCTCTTTCTCTGGTTCATAACGTCATTTAGTTGAGCTTGAAGCTTATGCAATTCCGATCGAAGTAAATCGCGCTCCGATTCGGCCTGCATTAGCAAGCTAGCCATTTCTTCAATTCTCTTAGTGGGAATATCTTGTTTAATCCCTGCTTGTGTCCTTAGCTGGGCCGCTAAGATAACACCCAGCATAACGCAGATAATGGTAATCCATATTTGACTGCTTCGTCTCATAGCGAACCACCCTCCCCTCCCGATTATAGCATACTGCTCGAAGGTTTCCCGCTAACTTTAAACAGCAAACATTTGTTACTTTAGCCGAACTATGGCTTCTTTACCAGTCCTTATGTCTATGCTCGCTGGTATCTGCCCAGAAATAACTAGTTCATCCCAGGTAGCCGACAGCAGCGCCAGTTTCTGTTTCAGCTTGGTCGGCTCACCCACCAACACTTGGACACCACCTATCGTATAAAGGGTAATCTCTTTGCTCTCGTCCAGATGGACCTCTGCCATTTGCTCCAAAAAATCGGCCGGCATCCCTAAAAGACACTGATTAACCTGAGCCACCTCATCGCCTGGCAAGCGCTGTCCCAATCGTACTTCCTCTTGGATCGAAAAACCGGTTACCAAAGGTAAAGCTTGTCCAGTTAGTGTTGGCCGTACAGCCAACACCACCCCGTCGGCAGCCACCTCCAAGAAAGAGGTGCGGTACGGCACCATAAACATAGGTTCTCGTTCAGTAACACTCAGCACCACCTTGTCCGGTAACTGCCTAGCCATTTCTAAGCTCTTGACCCAAGGATGGCCGGACACAGCATTAATTACATCTTTTGTCCGCAGACTAAAGATGTTTTGCCCTGGGGCCACCCCAGTTAAAGCGGTGATTTCTTCCGGACTAACCTGGTTGGTACCTACAACTTGTACCTGGGTAATATTAAAATAAGGAGACTTCATTAGGCCCCCGCCTAGGCCCATTAGAATCAAAAATAACACAAAAAGAAGGCGGAAAGAACGGCCTGACAGCATGCTCTTTCACCCCATTGTAGTAACCCGGTATGGATTTTATTTCTGTAGTCGCTGCACCTTTGCACCTAATGCCGCTAGCTTGTGTTCTAAACCTTCGTATCCCCGGTCAATATGGTAGATGTGATCAACCACCGTCTGGCCTTCGGCAGCCAGTCCGGCCAATACCAAGGCAGCTCCAGCTCTTAGATCAGATGCTTCCACGGCTGCACCGCTAAGACGCTTCATACCGCGGATCACCGCCGCCCGGCCCTCGATGCTGATCTGAGCGCCCATGCGCCTCAGTTCATCCACATGCTTAAACCGGTTGGTGAAAATGTTTTCGATAACTACACTGGTTCCAGCAGCACTACTTAGCATTGCCATTGTCTGAGGCTGCATATCGGTGGGATAGCCAGGATAAGGCATTGTCTTAATATCTACTGCCTTTAGCCTCTCTTTAGCCCATACATGAACCTTATCACCAATAATTTCTACCATAGCCCCAGCCTCGCGCAATTTGGCTGCTACTGGTTCGCTATGTTCACCAATAACATTCTCCAAATAAACATCGCCACTGGTCATAGCCGCTGCTACCATAAATGTGCCCGCCTCAATGCGATCTGGAATTACATTGTGGCTGGCCGGTCCAAGTTCGCTCACACCCTCAATCTTAATTGTATCGGTACCAGCTCCTTTAATACGGGCACCCATCTTGTTCAAAAAATTTTGCAGGTCCACTATCTCGGGCTCTTTAGCTGCATTACGTATTACCGTAGTGCCGCTTGATTTGACGGCAGCCATCATAATATTCTCCGTAGCCCCAACAGATGGGAGATCTAAGTGGATATCACATCCACGCAGTGCTTTGGCTTCGGCTATAATATAGCCGAAACGCTCGTTAATCTTGGCCCCCAGCGATGACAGTCCCTTTAGATGCAAGTCAATTGGCCGGGGCCCAATAGCACAGCCGCCAGGGTAAGACAATTTTACCGCACCTAATCGCCCCAATAGAGCTCCCATGAGAAAAACAGAGGAGCGCATCTCCCGCATAAGACGCTCCGGTATCTGAAAAGACGACACTCGGGAAGAATCCACCACACACCACCCAGGACCGGACTTGATTTTGGCCCCGAGTAAGGTTAGTATTTCCTTCATCATGCGCACATCGCGCAAATCGGGAACATTATTAATCTCACACACATTAGGAGTAAGAAGCGTGGCCGCCATAATGGGCAAAGTGGCATTCTTGGCCCCAGCAATACGCACCGTTCCCACCAGCGGTTTGCCGCCGCTTATAACGAATCTACCCATGTCCGGCATCCCCCATTCCCAGGCCGTTGGCCGATCCGCCTAAGCTTCTATCGCCTGCTTTACCGGGGCTTTTTGTGAAAGTGCTTTCACGAGCTGGTTACCAATGGTGGAAACATTGCCTGCACCCATTGTCAAGACTAAATCACCCGGCTGCAATACTCCGGTAAGATAAGATACTACATCTTGTAGATCAGGAACGTGGACAGCACTCGGGCCGGCATGGGCTTTTATGGAATCTATTATAAGGTTAGCCGATACACCGGCTATTGGCTGTTCTCCGGCAGCGTAAATGTCGGTAACAATTACCAGATCAGCTAGATCAAACGCCTCGCCAAATTCGCGATGTAAAAACTTGGTCCGCGTATAGCGATGAGGTTGAAAAACGCATATGATGCGATTGAACTCTCTTTGGTTAGCAGCACTTAAGGTAGCTTTTATTTCGGTGGGGTGATGCCCATAATCGTCCACCACGTAAATATCATTCACTTTCCCCAAAAGCTCAAAACGACGATGAACTCCGTGGAACGAAGCCAACGCCTCGCTAATAATCTTAAAATCCACCCCCACTTCCCTAGCTACAGCCACGGTGGCCAAAGCATTTAAAATGCTGTGGCGACCAGGAACCAAAAGCTGAAGCAGTCCTAGAAAGCGGCCCTTCTCCCATACTTCGCAAGTGCTACTGAACCCGCAAAAACTTAAATTGCGAGCCTGATAATCGGCTCCACTATTGAATCCATAGGTAACCCGACGCTTGGTGGAGGCTAGATTGGCCACGGTAGCCGCGTTGACGTTATCGCTGCAAAAGATAGCTAAACCATCTGTTGGCACCTTATCAACAAAGGTACGAAAAGCAGTGATAATATTGTCCAAACTCCCGTAATAATCCAAGTGATCATCTTCCACATTAGTTACAACAACAATGTGGGGTAATAGCTTAAGAAAGCTACCATCGCTTTCGTCAGCCTCAGCCACCAAGTACTCGCCCTGGCCCGACTTAGCATTACCACCGATGTCGTTAAGCTCACCTCCGATAAGTACAGTCGGATCGAGCCCAGCCCTTTCCATAACCAGCGAAACCATCGATGTTGTGGTTGTCTTGCCATGAGCACCGGCAATAGCGATACCTTTTCGCTGGCTCATTAGCTGTGCCAACATTTCACCGCGCTGCATTACTAAAATGCCGCGAGCTTTTGCAGCTACAAGTTCTACATTATGCATCGGAATGGCCGATGACACTACTACAACGTCCGGATTTTGAAGATTTTCTTCCCGATGCCCTACGTTAATAGTGGCCCCCATGGTAGACAACCGCTGTGTTGCATCAGACCATTTAAGATCAGAACCCGTAACATCGTATCCTGCTTCCAATAGCACTTTGGCGATGGCGCTCATCCCGGCGCCACCGATACCGATAAAGTGAATGGTGCGAAAAGTAGCTGGCATTCAGGTTCTCTCCTTCCCAACGGTTAACAAAATTGGCCGCGCGGTAAGCAACTTTACAGTAGCACTAGCATTGTAATCTATGCAGCACGGCCTGAAAGTGTTACTTCATGTCAGCTTAATAATTTGTTCTACTAGGGTTTGGGCAGCACTTCGCCGGCCCAGTGCCCGGGCCGAAGCTTCCATAGCAGCCAATCCATCGGGATCAGCTAATAATCCTTTAATAGTTTTGGCTAAAAGATCACCAGTTAGATCTTGCTGTCGGATCATTACCGCCGCTCCTTTATCAGCCAGGGCGCGTGCATTATGCTCCTGGTGATTAGCTGTAACATATGGTGACGGAATCAGTACTGCGCCAATGCCGCGTGCTGTAATCTCGGCCAACGTAGTGGCGCCGGCACGAGTCACTACAACGTCCGCCGCTGCGAGAGCATCGTCCATGTTGTATAAATAAGGTCTTATTAACATTTTCCCCTCAAGAGCGGCTTGTATACCTAGACGACAAACTTTCTCTTCAATTGTAACAAAGTCCGACGTCCCTGTCACCACCAACAACACCAGCTCTGGGTCGGTTAAAAGGCTAGTGGCGGCTGTAAGTGCCGCTTCCGTGATGGGACGAGCTCCCCGGCTACCACCGAACACCAGCACCAAGCGAACATTATCAGGCAGCCCCATATTATAGCGACCTTCTTGGCGAGTTTTTTGCCACACTCCAGGACGCACCGGGTTACCGCTTACAATTACCCGTTTGGCCCGAGAAAAATAAGGAACTGCTTGATCATAAGAAACAGCCACGCAAGAGGCAAACCGGCTTAGCCAGCGGTTGGCCAAGCCGGGTAAGGCGTTTTGCTCATGTAACAAAATTGGAATACGCAGCCAAGCTGCCGCCATTACCACTGGTACCGCTACGTATCCACCTGTGCCCACGACTACCTGAGGCCTAAATTGGCGTACAATCTTAAGTGATTGTAAAAATCCTTGCACATTGCTTTTGAGCATTCGTACATTAGCCCAGGTGAGACGCCGTTTTAATCCGGCCGCAGGGATAGTCTTTAGACGAAAACCAGCCTTGGACACCAGATCTCGTTCTAATCCCCGCTCAGTGCCGACAAATAGGATTTTGGTATTGCTGTCCCTCTTAGTTAACAGCTCAGCCACAGCCAAAGCCGGGTAAACATGCCCACCGGTACCCCCACCGGCGAACAAAATTCTCATGACTCACACCTTCCTTATTATGACCGCTGACTATGGCGGGAGATATTAAGGAGCACGCCCACCGCCGCCAGGGAAAAAACTAACGAAGAACCGCCATAACTGATAAAAGGCAACGGAATACCGGTAATAGGCAAAGATCCGGTTACCACACCGATATTCACCAAGGCCTGAATCACAATCATACTAACAATACCTACGCCCAGAAGTACACCAAAGCGATCCGGAGCCAGCATGGCAGCCCGGCAACCGCGCCAAGCCAGTAGTAAAAATAAGGCTAACACAAACAAGGTACCCAGCAGCCCCAGTTCCTCCCCAATAATAGCGAAAATAAAATCGGTGTGGCGCTCAGGTAAATAAAAGAACTTCTGACGACTTTCGCCTAAACCTACACCCAGTAGGCCACCAGATCCTAAAGCGTAGAGCGATTGAATAATATGAAAACCGGCATCTTGTGGATCGGCCTCCGGATTAAGAAAGGCCAAAAACCGGCGGCGTCGATAGTCCTCCCCCATTATGGCCAACCATACTCCCGGTGCAGCAATACACCCTAGCATCACTAAATGGCTGATCTTAGCTCCAGCTACAAACAGCATGATAGCTGCCGTACCCGCCAATGTCATGGCTGTCCCTAAGTCTGGCTGTTTGAGAATCAATAAAAATAGTACCCCTAAGATAGCTACCAGCGGAAACAGACCATGCCAAAACTTGGTAATGTTAAGCTTACGCTCAGACAATATGCTGGCTAGAAAAAGCACAATGCCTATTTTGGCCACTTCCGACGGTTGCAGATTAAACGGACCTAGTTGAAGCCAGCGCCTAGCGCCGCCTCCTTCCACACCAACACTTTTAAATAGCACTAACCCCAGCAAAAATATTGCCACCGCCAAAACCACCGGCGCCCATTTCTTTAGGCTATGGTAATCAATTTGCATAAATATGACCATACCAATTAAGCCAATAGCAGTAGCTATCGTTTGTGTTTTTAAATAATGGAAGCTGTCGCCGAACTCGGCCGTGGCAGCAACACTACTGGCACTAAAGACCATAACTATACCGAAGCCAAGCAAGGTTACCGTGGCAAAAAAAATCAGGAAGTCAGGCTGCTGTCGTTTTTTCATGCCCTGTCCCCTCCCAGTTCTCCCACTACCTCCTTAAAAACTAGCCCCCTCTGTTCGTAGCTATGGAACATATCAAAGCTAGCACAAGCCGGCGAAAGAAGCACCGTATCGCCAGTAAGGGCTAGGTCATGAGCCATCCTTACTGCGGCCGGCAAGGTATCCGCCTCATAGGAGGCTGAAAAACCGCCGGCGGTAAGCGCCTGCTTAAACTTAGGAGCAGCTTCTCCAATTAAAATTACTGCGCGACAGCGGTCTTTAGCAACTGTCACCAACTCTTGCAGACTGGTTCCCTTGTCCCGACCACCAGCAATGAGTATTAGCGGTGGTGAAAACGCTTGCAAGGCTCGCACGGTGGCATCAGGGTTGGTTCCTTTGGAATCATTGACATATAAGACACCACCAATATTGGCCACCTTTTCACACCGGTGCTCTACGCCGGAAAAATGTTGCAGCGCCCAGGAAATAGCCGCTGGTGGCACACCGGCTGCGCGAGCCAGGCAGGCTGTAGCTAAAGCATTCTCAAGATTGTGGTGGCCAGGGATAGCCACCTCTTCCTGTCGGCAAAGAGTAACTTTTTCACCCTCGAAGCCAATAGTCAAATTGCCTTCTTCTACCCACGCGCCTTGAGTTAGAAGCTGTCGCCTACTGAAAAACAACACCCTTGATGGGGCAACAGCTGCCAATTCGGCACTATATTTATCGTCAGCATTTAGTACGAGGACATCATATTTGTTTTGGCAAGCAAAGATTTTCGCTTTTGCCGCCCTGTAAGCAGCAAAACTACCATGCCGATCGAGGTGATCCTCGCTCAGGTTCAAAATAGTGCTAATGCGGGGGCGAAACTGATCGATGTATTCTAATTGAAAACTAGAAAGTTCGGCTACCACCCAAGTATTGGGGGACACATGAGACACGGCCTCAGTAAGAGGGCGACCGATATTACCGGCCACCACCACCTCTACTCCTCCTGCCGTCAGAGCCTCTCCTACCCAGGCCGTAGTGGTAGTTTTGCCATTAGATCCGGTTATTGCTAAGTAAGGACCAGGGTAGAGGCAATAAGCTAATTCCGGTTCGCTTATTACCGGTATGCTCCGGCGTTTAGCTTCCGCCACCAAGGGGGCTGTATCTGGTACACCGGGACTGACCACCACTAGGTTCACCGCCGCGAGAAGCTCTAGCGGGTGTTGACCTAGAACCACCTTCGCCCCCTTATCTTCCAATAAGGCCGCGCGCTCCTTTATAGCAGCATCATCTTTTATATCGGTGGCTATTGTCTTAACACCGCGCTTGGCTAGCGCTGTAGCAGCGGCATAGCCGCTTTTAGCCAAACCGATAACCAATACAGTTTTATTAGCTAATAAGTTCATAGACACCCCCCTTTCATTCGGGCCGGGAAACCTGTATCCGAAGGATAAGGCTGGCCCTACGACGGAACGGAACGAGACAGGGCTCGTTCCCTACACCACAAAATATTTATCCTCCTGCCACTTTAACGGATTTGTTTGTATGTATTCGGATACCTTTTGGTACTGTTTCTCACTACGAATAATATGGTCGTAGTATGATTTCTGCCACAGCTTTTTGTCAAATGGTGGATAACAACCATTTTTAACACCCTCAATATATAATCTCGTAGTTAAACTTTTAAAACGCTGTATGTAACCAGGTAATGCCATGGTAGGGAACGACCCCTGTGTCGTTCCGCTATGATTTATCATTAAAATCGCATGCAGATGATTAGGCATAACTATAAATTGGTCTATCTCTATACCAGAATAAAACTGTGGAATTTCATTAAACCGATTAAACACCATTTGACCAGCATCATTTAAGCACAACATCTTATCTTTAATTTGTCCGAACAAGCATAGTCGCTTATGTGTACAAATGGTAACAAAATACGCTCCGTTCTGGCTGTAATCATAATTTCTCAAGCGTTGTAATTTCCTTTTAGGTAAATCCAAAGATATCACCCACCTTAAAAACGAAACCGGTGGCAATGGCACAAAGGCCACGGAACGAGACAGGGCTCAGCTTGCGGCCGAAGGGCATTCCCTACCGTAAGACGCGTGTCCCTAAGCCATGTACCGGTACCATAAGAATAGGCCCAAAACAGCTAGCACTGTAGCGGCCAGCCAAAAGCGCTTTACCACCGTGGTTTCGCTCCAACCGCTAAGCTCGAAATGGTGGTGCAGCGGGCTCATGCGGAAAATGCGACCGCCGGTGAGACGAAAATAAGCTACCTGAATAATAACTGACAACGTCTCGACCACGAATAGGCCACCTATAACAATAAGTAATAATTCCGTCTTGGTAAACACCGTTGCCGCTGCCAGCGCCGCCCCTAAAGCCAACGAACCGGTATCACCCATAAAAATTTGCGCCGGATAACTGTTAAACCAAAGAAACCCTAAACAGGCTCCAAATACAGCCCCGGTAAAGACGGCTACACTTGATTGTTGTTCCAACGCAATTACGGTGTATGTAAGCAGTGCAATACTCGTTGTGCCAGCCGCTAACCCATCTAAACCGTCAGTTAAGTTCACAGCGTTAGCCGCGCTGGTAGCCACTAAAACCACCAATGCCACATATCCTGGGCCCAGCGATGTTAATCCTACAAACGGTATGTAAATCTCTGGACCTAGCTCAGGCTGAAAATAAACCCAACTACCCACAAGAAGCGCCAGCACCACTTGGAAAAACAGCTTTTCCCTAGCCTTTAACCCTAAGGAGCGTTTTCTAGCTGTCTTACGCCAATCGTCCTCCAGCCCGATCAAGGCATAACCTGCAACTAGCGCCAGAGACACTAAGGTATTTGGCGTCCGAGCAAAAAGAAGGGTAGCCACTATACTGGCTAGGACCAGAACCACACCACCCATGGTAGGGGTACCCGCTTTGGCCTGGTGCCGATCAGGCCCCTGGCTACGTATGACCTGACCGTAATGCAAGTGCTTGAGATACTTTATCCAAGGGGGGGTAAGAATTAGAGTCAGTGCCAAGCTAACAACTGACGCCCCCACAACCTGCTTTATCATGGACCACCTGGCCGCCTTTCCTGCATGAGCGCTGAAACTATCCGCTCAAAGTACATACCCCGCGACGCCTTTACCAACACTACATCCCCCGGCTGAACTTGGTTCACAGCAATCTGGGCCGCTTCCACAGCATCCTGGCAGGCAAATACGCGTTTTGAGTCCATACCGGCGTCAATTGCCCCTTCGGCCGCCAATCGGGCCAAGGGGCCACTGGTGATTATACAATCAACACCCTGCTTGGCAGCCTGATCCCCAACTTCGCGGTGAGCCTGTGGTCCCCAATCTCCCAGCTCTAACATATCGCCAACAATAACCACTGTTCTTTTCCCAGCGGCCAAATCCACCAGAGTCTGCAAGGCGCCGCGCATAGAGACTGGATTGGAATTGTAAACATCATCAATAATGAGAGTACCATCGGAACGTTTAATCAGATTTAGCCTCATCGCCGGCGGTTTTACCTGGCTTAGGGCATCCGCCATTTCTGATAGTGTGAGGCCGAAATGATGCCCCACTGCCATAGCAGCTAGGGAATTGAGCACATTAAAGCGACCCAACAGGGGTAACCGCACCCGTTCACTCCCACTTGGCCCGGTCACGTCAAAGCTCAGGCCTGCCGTTCCCATAGTCTCTATGTTCGCAGCCCGAAAGTCGTTATTGGGACCCATCCCAAAAAATACCGCCGGGCAGCGGCTACGAATGGCCTGACTTCTAACAAAGGGATCGTCACCGTTTAAAACGGCTAACCCATCGCTCGGCAAATATTCCAGTAACTCGCCTTTAGCCTGGGCAATGTTCTTCTGGCTGCCTAGGAGCTCAATGTGAGCCACACCAATGTTAGTTATGACTCCTACCTCCGGCCGGGCCACTTGGGCCAACTGAGCTATCTGGCCCGGACCGCGCATACCTAGCTCGACCACTGCTATCTGATGTTCAGGCTCTAAATTAAACAACGTCAGCGGTAAGCCTACTTCGGTGTTTAAGTTGCCCGGGTTCTTCAGGGTTGAAAATTGCCCGGTCAGTACCTGAAACGTTAAATCTTTAGCCGTAGTCTTGCCGGTACTGCCGGTTACGGCCACAGTACGTACCGGCAGCTGACTACGATACCAAGCAGCTAGATCAAGTAGCGCTCGCCCTGTGGCCGGCACTTTTATCACGGCTTTACCGGGCAGACAAGCCCAGTCGCCATCTTTGCTCACCATTGCAGCTGTTGCCGCGTCATTTATGGACGCTTGGACAAAGGCGTGGCCATCCACCTTCTCTCCCGGCAAAGCTACAAACAAGTGCCCTTCTTTAAGCTTCCTCGAGTCGGTACTGACACCAGTGACTTGTGCCTCACCTTGGCCAGCCACTACCCAGCCGCCGGTGACTTTAGCTATGTCGGCCACTGTTAGCGGCTGCATGGCGAACCCAACTCCTTAAAAAAATCTCGTACCACTTCTCGGTCGTCGAAGTGGATTGTCTCTTGCCCTAAAATCTGGTAGGTCTCATGCCCCTTACCGGCAATTAGCACAACATCGCCTCTCTTCCCTTCTTTAAGGGCGGCATAAATAGCCTGGCGCCGATCAGGGATTAAGGAATAAGAGCCATGAGCAGACCCTGCTTCTTTGGCCCCAGTTTCAATTTCGCTGATAATGGCCTTGGGGTCTTCTGTACGCGGATTGTCGGACGTAATAAATACCTTGTCGGCGTATTCTACTCCCATCCGACCCATAACAGGTCGCTTGGTCCGGTCACGATCACCGCCACAGCCAAACACCAACATAACCCGGCCAGTAGCAAATTCTCGAGCTGTTGTTAATATATTCTCCAAACCGTCGGGAGTGTGAGCATAGTCCACAATGACAGCGAAATCTTGACCGCACTTCACCTGTTCAAATCGTCCCGGTACACCAGGCATGGTTTCCAAGGCAGCTACGATTGTAGCTAATTCTATCCCCTGGCTAAGGCCGACACCACAGGCTGCTAGCGCATTATATATACTAAATAACCCGGTGGTGTGAAGACTGACTCGTTGTTGCCCTACCGGTGTCCTGAGGGTAAATACAGCTTCTTGAACTTTTATTTTTACCTCGGTCGCTGTTATGTCAGCAGCATTATTTATACCGTAAGTCAACACATTCGCCGACGTAGCCGCCTGCATGGCTTTACTGCTAGGATCGTCAGCATTGAGTACCGCCACCTGTTGACCAGTCTTGTTGGTTGTCCTTCCTAGCCCTGCAAACAGCTGGGCCTTGGCTTGACGGTAATTATCTAATGTACCATGGAAATCTAGATGATCTTGAGTCAGGTTGGTAAAAACGGCCACGTCAAACTCGATATTTTTCACGCGACCCAAGTCCAAGGCATGGGACGATACCTCCATGGCAGTATGGGTAACATCACTTTGGGTCATTTGCCACAGGAGCTGCTCCACCTCTACCGATTCGGGGGTTGTTCGCTCCACCGGCAACACCTGGTCACCTACATGGTTTTCCACTGTGCCAATTAAGCCCGTTTTGTAGCCAGCTGCTTTAAAAATAGCCTCACTTAAGAAAGCAGTAGTTGTTTTACCGTTTGTACCGGTAACGCCCACTACTTTTAGCTGGCGCGATGGGTAGCCGTAAAAGGCGGCCGCTAAATCCGGCAAGGCAGCCCGGCTATCTGGAACTAGTATCCGGACCACCCCAGGGGGTACTTCCACCTCTGGACGATCCACAACTACCGCTTTTGCTCCTCGCTTTAGCGCTTGGTGGACAAATATATGGCCGTCTGTTTTATACCCGCGCACTGCCACAAACAAGCCGCCTGGCTGCACCAAGCGCGAATCATAGGCTATTTGGTTTATGGGCATATCGGCTGATTGCTCGCTTAAGTTCTGGCTGAGCACGGTAGTGTCAGCTAATATCTCCCGCAATTTTTTCATCATAACAGGTCCCTCCCCAACTATATACACTGTTAGTATGGTCTTACGGCTGTCCTCTAATTCCAGGGTTTTCCTCAGCCAGCCACTCAATCAATTGGTTCATGCCATAGACGCAACTACTGAATGTTCTCGTAGCGACGCATTACGACCTACAGCAAACTAATCCGTTGTTAAGTTCGGGGAAATAGCAACCATCTCCTGCAAGAAATAGTGGTTTATTACTCGGAAACGTTTTGTTGCTCGAGGCCCGTCGCTGGTGGCTTAAACTCTACCGTTATCAAGCTTCCGGCTGGGACCTCACTACGAGGGGCTGGATCCTGATTTACGGCCAATCCAGTCCCGATAGGCCTTAAGGTTAATCCCATGTCGGCTAGGGTCTGGGCCACTTGCCGCATAGTTTGGCCGGTTACATTAGGAACAGTTACCTGTCCCGGTGCCGGCCTGGTCTCCCCACGCTCTATAATTACCTTAGTGTCGGGCTCTACCATAGTTCCTGGTGGCGGCGTTTGGTCAATAATCACACTGCCTTCACCCTCTACACGATAAGATATACCCCTACCCTCCAGAACTTTGCGAGCCTCCGTCAATGGTAAGTTCAGCACTGATGGAACCTCAATTTTTGGAGCAGCCTCCTCCTGCTGGTTGGACACAGCCGGTGGAAGCGCCAAGTAACGAAAAGCATCTTCCATGATATTTTTGAACACCGGGGCAGCAATAACCCCGCCATAATAAGCCCCCTGAGGCTCATCCACCAATACCAACAGGGACAATCTCGGATTATCCACCGGCCCAAAACCAATAAATGATGCTACGTGCTTATCAGACACATAGCGGCCGTCGACAATTTTTTGAGCCGTACCTGTCTTACCAGCTAAGCGGTAACCAGGAACATGGGCTCCGCGGCCGGTCCCATCGGCCACCACTTGTTCTAATAGTCCCGCTAAGTTATGTGCTGTCTCGGGAGATATCACCTGCCGCACTATTTCAGGTGTAAATGGTTTCACTACAGCCCCGTCCGCGTCTTTTATTTGACGGATAATCTGAGGTTTCATCAACAAGCCCCCATTGGCCACCGCGCCCACCATGCTAACCAGCTGCATTGGGGTCACAGCAATACCTTGGCCAAAAGAAATATTAGCATGTTCCACCGGTCCCACACTTTTTACTGGCAGGAGTATTCCCTCTTCTTCACCCGGCATCGTTGTGCCCGGTGCCTGGCCAAAACCAAAACCACTAATATATTCATATAGTTTCTCTCTCGTCATTCGCATACCAATAGTCATAAAGCCAACATTACATGAATTCTTGACTACCTCGGTAAATGTCTGGCTACCGTGAGCCGTTACGCAGCCGATATGATGCCCAGCTACTTGCATGCCACCTCGGCAATAAAAACCGTCGTTTTCCCCCACCACATTCTCTTCCAGAGCGGCGGCAGCCGTTACAATCTTAAAGGTGGAACCGGGTTCATAATTGTACCAGACAGCCAAGTTACGCCGATTAGTATCGGGAACTGCTGTCGGGTCATTGGGATCAAACGTAGGGCGATTGGCCAAAGCTAACAGCTCACCGGTGTTAGGATCAGCCATAAGTACAAGTGCGCCTTTAGCCTTGGTTTCCTCCATAAGACGGTCAATTTCTCGTTCAGCTATATGCTGCAGGACTTCGTCAATGGTAAGTACCAAATTATATCCGTCTTCCGAAGGCAAATACTGTTTTTCACCCCCGGGGATTTCGCGATTGTAAGCATCGGTTTCTCCTAAAAATCGCCCCATGGTTCCTCGAAGTTCTTTATCGTACACTAGTTCCAAACCTTCCAGGCCCTGGTTGTCAATACCAGCAAACCCAATTACATGAGACAGTAATGTGCCGTTAGGATAAAAACGTTGACTTTCTTCAACCAAATATACTCCGTCTAGCTTTAGTGCACGAACCGCTTTCGACTTCACCGGTTCTATCTTCCGGGCCACATATTCAAACGATGTTTCGCGGTGAATTTTAGCTAATACCTCATCCTCCGACAGTCCTAACGCTTTAGCTAAGGCCGCTGCCGCCTGTGTCGGATTCTTTATCTGGCGCGGGTTAACTACCACACTGTCTAAGCTAACGTTGATGGCCAGCTGCTTGTTATTGCGATCGGTGATGATACCGCGTTTAGGCTGAATTTCGATCTCGCGCAGTCTTTGCGTTAAGGCTGCTGTCTGATACTTTTCATTTCTAAGGACCTGAAGGTAGAAAAGGCGGGCTGCCAGCCCGCAGGTGGAAAACATTATCATCAGTAAGAACATGGCTATTCGCTTACGCATCATAGTAAGCGTGTGCTGCTTCATAGTATACACCAACCTTTAATGGTACTCCTCGACCCCTTTAGCCCAGGCCCTTTTCAGGCCACGAGTCCAGTTGAGAAAAGCGAGTAAGCGATTCGGCTGGTGATTAGATAGAGCTGGCGGCGACAAAGACTCCCCCGGATCAGAAGCTACAACCTCTTCAAAGGTACGGTCAAGGGGAGCCCTTACGGTCCGCACAAGCTCGGGCTTTTGCATCCCTAAACGAGTTACTGCTTCTTGCTCCACCCGCCGCAGAGACTTTAATGAAGCAGCTTCTTGCTGCAACTGCTCGTTGAGTGTTTCTATCTCTGCTAGGGCATATTCCGCCCGACTAAGGCGAAGGTTTAGCTGGGTAACGTATGCATACTGGGCCACATAAAGCAACACCAGACCTACAGCCACAGCTACAAATAACCCGTAAGCCATGAGTGGCTCCAATCGCCTTCTCACCTGCCGGCGCACAACCCGCTGGCGACGAACCTTCCCTTGTTCTTCCAGTTCCGGCATTCGAAGTGCCGCTGCCGTCTTCCCTACCACCTTATGCGTCCCCCCTTGTCGGCAGAACTAAGCCCTTTTCATTACCGCTCGAAGTTTAGAACTCCTGGCGCGTGGGTTATTTTCAGCCTCGTTGGAACTGGGAATAACCGGTTTTTTAGTCAGTACCGTAAATTTCCCTTCCATGGCCAAACGGCGAAAAGTATGCTTGACAATCCTATCTTCTAGTGAATGAAAAGAAATTGCTACTATACGACCACCTGGTGCTATAATATGAGCTGCCGCTTCAAGTCCCAGTGGCAGAACTTCCAGTTCGTCATTAACAGCAATACGCAACGCCTGAAAAGTGCGGCGGGCCGGGTGGGGCCCTCGGCGTCTAGCCGCCGCTGGTATGGCCGCTTTGATTACGTCTACTAATTGTCCAGTAGTGGTAAGCGGCCTTTCTCGCCGCCGCTGAACAATAAAACTGGCTATCCGCGCCGCCCATCGTTCCTCACCATATTGCCTGATAATATGAGCAATATCTTTTTCCGGCCAAGTATTAACCAACTTAGCAGCGTTAAACGGTTGCTGGCGGTCCATACGCATATCAAGCGGAGCATCTTCTTGATACGAAAAACCACGCTCTTTTTCGTCTAACTGAGGAGAAGAAACCCCAAGATCAAATAAAATTCCACAAGGAGCAGGTAAACCAGATCGTTGCCATATCTCCTCTAGTTGACTGAAGTTCCCTCGTGCCAGTTTAAGCTGGTTTTTATATGGCTGGAGCCGCCGCGTGGCAGCCGCTAAGGCAATTTCATCCTGGTCAATACCTAAAAACCGACCAGCAGGTGATAGCTGTTTGAGCACCGCCTCGGCATGCCCACCCCCGCCTAGGGTGCAATCTATATAGACACCTTCTGGCTGACTAACCAGGTAAGTTAGCACCTCTGATAATAATACCGGTTGATGAATAAAACCCATGAGACACCCCCCTAGATACCAAAGTCTACCATTTTCTCGGCTAGCTCATTAAAGTTATCTCGAACCTGACCACTATATTCTTGCCAGGTGGTTAGATTCCAAATCTCCACCCGGTTAGATACTCCTAGTATGGCCGTTTCGCGCTCAACACCAGCATATGTTCTTAAATACGATGGCACCAGAACACGTCCTTGCTTGTCCAGTTCGCATTCTGTAGCGCCGGAAAAGAAAAAACGGACAAAAGCACGGGCATCGCTTTTGCTTAAGGGAAGGTCTTTGAGCTTTTGCTCTAAGTTAGACCATTCACTTAGGGGGTATACAAATAAACACCGATCTAGCCCACGGGTAATTATGAAGCGTTCCCCCAGGTCCTCGCGCAATTTGGCCGGAATAAATAACCGACCTTTGCTGTCCAGCGCATGCTCGTATTCCCCCATAAACACTCTGCTCACCCCACTGGCTGGAACGTCTCCCCACTTTGCACCACTTTCCACCACATACATTCGCCTTTGTTTTGGTAAATTCCTGCTAATTATGGAAAAAAATAAAAGGCCTTTAGCTAGGCCTTTAGTCCAACATATAATATTATAACCCTGGTCCCAACCCATCTTCATTGGCTAGGCCTAACGATGCCACTGCCCGGTGACCTAAGCCCAGCGCCACCTCATTTAAGTGAAGCAAGCCAATACTACAGAAAATCACCACCACAATGTGTTCCCGGCTGCGAGCAATGCCTATTTTGCCACCCAAATTAAGCCCGAGCGCCTTAGGCATAATCTGGGCCAAGGCTTCCCGGGCCGCCCCAGCCACACCACCTTCTGCTCCTTCTTCCTCCGCAATTATCCCTTCTCGTTTGGCAGCCACCACTGCTCGTTCGATTACCTTTCTTACAGAAGCAATGAAATCACCCCCGTAATCTACCGCTGCAGCCTGAATCCCGTCTAACCGAAAAGCTTCTTTTAGTTCCTGCTCCTGTTCCCTATCTCGGGATAGTGCCATCTCGATGGCTGCCCGGGCTGCCTCACTGGAACGAGTTCCCTCCATATTTTTGCCCCCTAAAACAAGCCCTTACTTTCCCACTATATCTTTTTCCCCTTGTCGCTTAGTTCCCGATGATGCTCCAATCCTACTAAATTAGTTATCGGTAGGGTAAAAGCGACACCTTTCCCTGGTTTTCTAATCTGTCCAGCTTGGACTACAGCATCATAAATTGGTTGATAGGCATCCTGATTACAAATAATGATGATTAGTTCCTTTGATGACTCAATATGGATATTAAGGAACTTTCGACTTTCATGTTCGCCTGTCCCCCGTCCATAAAAGATCGTTGCACCACGAGCCCCAGCCTTCTTGGCTTGAGCCACTACTGCGTCGGCCTTTCCCCGCTCCACAACCGCCATTATAACTAACGACTCCACACCTAGACTCCTCCTCTGCTATATACGGCTTATGATCCCCAAAAGAAGTACCGATACAACTGCTCCAAGCGATGTTAAGCCGACAATGCCAAAACCACTAAGAAGCGGATCAGTAAGCCCAATTATTTTAGCTAACCCTAGAGCGAAGGCCATGTTTAACGGAATATTTACCGGACCGGTGGTAGCGCTAGCCGAATCCCAGGCAATGGCTACAAACTCCTCAGGGGCAAAATACATCAGAAGTAAGGATAATACCAAAATAGGCATTATGACCCTTGAAGTAGGAATGTTGTTAACAATCTTAAAAGCACCCAGCGCCATACCGGTACCAAAACCGACGGCCACCATATTTATTAGGACCCTGTTAGGTATCGCCCCAACCGAGATCTCTTCTACTTCCAATGCTAGTACCTTTAAGGCCGGTTCTACCAGCGTTGCAAAATAACCAAGAACAAAAGCAAAAGCAATAATAATATATTTATTATCCATCAAGACGATATCCCGGCCGATAGAATCCCCGAGCGGCAGTAGACTGATCGATATACCTTTGAGAAAAAAATGCAGGCCGAGAACACTAAGCACCAGGCCGAGTGCCATCTGCTTTGTTTCGGTAATTGTTTTTTTTAGGACTAGTAATTGAAACAGTATCATAAAGGCGGTGATAGGTATTACTGTTCTAGTTGTTTCCCATAAAGGCTTTAATGTCTCTAGAAATTTCAATATGAACCTCCTTAGCTACCATTCCTCTTGTCTCAAATGCTTGGTAACGGCTGCACAACCACTGTCAGAGGGTAAGGGTACCTCTTATTATCAGCACAAGTAAAAGCCATGTACTCGTCAGTAACCTGAACACCGCTCTTCCAGCCGGGAATATCTGTCAGCTGTTGCAATCCGTTTCCTAAATCATGCAAATACAACTGAGTATCCAGATGATCATCATGGTTTCCTGAAAGTCGAGGGAAAACAAGTTTTCCCTGCCACCAAATAGGAACCTCGTCCACCGCGGCTTTGGCTAAGATTGTCTTTTGGTCCCGGCGATGCAAAGTAACGGTAACACCTCCGCCAGCTTCATAATTATAAACAAAGACAGCATCATTGTCAGGTGTAAAACCGCCAATTGTAATCCAGTCCCCGCTGAGTTGTCCTAGATCTTGTGGCTGACCACTGTCTAGGGACATCAGTAGCAAGCGACGCCACTTAACCTCCGGGAAACTGTCGACCACAAGGTTTACTGATGCACTGAGGAAGGCTACTTTTTGACTGTCTCCTGACCAGATTGGAGCACCGGCTTTTTCTTGTCTAGCAGGAGTATACCGCTCTACTAACTGCCCCTTATTAGTCACCACCGATATTGTCGTAGCAGGTGGTAAAGGCCCGTCCTCCCCAATTTGAAAATCGTAGCCTTGATCACTGGCAGAAGCGCTTAGAAACGCCACCTTCTTACCGTCAGGAGACCATACGGGATGAAAGCTATAGTCGTTAACATCGCCAACAACAGTTTCGGTACCACTATCCACGTCGAGGATTACTAGCCGATGATTATGCGCATCTGGCTCTGGATAAACGACATGTTCTCCAGTAGGAGACATGGTTACCCAAAACAAACCATCCCACACCGGCAAGTCGGCTTTTATCTGCCTGCTCTTACCATCAACGGTGTCTACCACCCACAGATCTTGGCCTCGATGGATAAGGAGCCGATGGGTATCTTGATATAATGACCAACTGCGAATGAACATCCCTTCTCCCGGCAGCCAAGCTAACACCTTATCGGTTCCATCTAATCCAACCTGGCGCACTAGGACGCCATTTTGGCCCAGTAGTTGGTCCTCGCTTTGTATTCCATCCACTGCATAAAGCAAAGAGCGACCGTCTTTGCTCCAACCAAAAAACGTTAGTGACGTCAAGCGTTGGCCGCTCCGGTCTAGCAATTGCACTAACCGGCGGGCACTCCCGGAACTGCAATCCCACAACCACAACCCATATCCATTCTTTTCGGCAAATATGGCTAAGTACCTGCCATCCGGTGACCACCTCAGCTCTGGTAGCAAACCATAAAAAGAATGAAAAAAAGTCTGGTCATGCTGAGAAACAATGTCTATATCCAGCGGCAGCTTGTTATTAACCGGTTCCGCGTCCCGAGGTAACGTCACCTGGCCAGTCTGATGTGGCTCTTGTACATCCCCAAGCTGCGGCAAATTTAGGGAGGGAACAATTGACGCTTCGTTTTGACCAAGCCCATTACTGGGACTGCAACTAGTAATTGTTATCACCAGTATTAATCCCCAGAGTAATAGTTGCCAGGTGTTACCCATTAACAGCTTCATTGCTCTCCTCTCCCTCCAAAAACACCCTAGGGCAAGTATAAGAGAAATAGATTACATAAGAGTTAATTATGTAATACTAACATAAAAAACAGGAGCCTTATGCCTCAAGGCAGGATTTGCTAGGCAGAGGGAGGAATACTTAGTTGGAGGGATTTGAATGACCAATAACCGACGAACCGCCATCTTGAAACTCCTTCGGGAACGGCATGAGCCGGTAACCGGCAACGATCTGGCCGAACAGTTCGGTGTTAGCCGTCAAGTAATTGTACAAGACATTGCTTTGCTCCGGGCGCAAGGAGCCGACATAGTAGCCACCCCGCGTGGCTATTACTACGGTGAACAAAGTACTCCAGCTGTGTTCTCGCGTCGGGTGGCCTGCCGTCATACCCCTGAGCAAAGCAAGTTAGAGCTAACAGCTATGGTTGAATCCGGCTGCCGCGTAGTGGACGCAATTGTGGAGCATCCACTCTATGGTGAGATCCGTGGTTTGCTTATGCTTAATACTATAGCAGATGTGAACGATTTTATAAAGCGCTACCAAAATCAGCAGGCACAATTGCTGTCTTGCCTTACCGACGGTGTTCACCTACACACTCTGGAGACCGACCACCTGGGAACAATTGAGGCAGCTAAGGAACGTCTTCGCCAGCTGGATATGTTGGTTCTTAGTTAGTGTCTTTACACTTGACAAGACACCTGCTTGGCACTACAATAGCCACAAAGGTCACTTGAAAGGTGATGGCCATCATGCGTAATAAAGACTTAGTTTATGGGGCACTGTTGACCGCTTTGTCGCTTCTAATTCCGCTGGCTTTTGGCAATTATCTTAGGGTATATCTGCCACCATTTTCAGCTACCTTAGCTTCTCATGTTCCGGTTATGATAGCCATGTTAGTTAGCCCGGTGGTAGCAGTGCTAGTGGGGCTTGGTTCAGCCGCCGGTTTTCTGGTCGTACTTGGCCCTATCGTAGCTGCTCGTGCCCTAATCCACATAGTGATAGGAGTAGTAGGAGCGCAACTAATAAGTCGAAACCGCAGTTTCGTCACCGCGCTACTTATTACCGCCCCTATCCACGCCTTGGGAGAGGTACTGGTGGTTCTGCCTTTTGGCTTTTCTAGCTATGACGCCTGGATCCTAGTGGGTGCAGGAACACTACTACACCACCTCGCCGATTCGGCCATTGCCTTGGCCGTAGCCGGTAGCTTAAAAGTGGCAGGTGTTCTAAATCTTCATCCACATAAAGCATAAATACAAGAAGCGTCGGGAACTGGCCCGGCGCTTTTTGTGTTGGAGCAAAAGTTCGTTAAGTTTTATTCCTCGGGTTGCGGTGCGTCTACTGGGCAAACGTCCGCACAGGAACCGCAATCGATACATGTGTCCGGATCAATTACATAAATATCGCCTTCGCTAATAGCTTCTACCGGACACTCAGGCTGACAGGCACCACAGGCAATACATTCATCACTTATTTTGTACGCCATCTTAAGTCACCTCCATACTTTCTTTTGGAAACCATATATAGATTCTAAGAAAAAAGCGTAAATCCTCTTTGTTTTATAAAATTATTTCCGTTCTACCGGAGTTTCTCTGAGCTTCTAAACCACTCACGTTGGTGAATAGGTCCCTTCTGTTTCATTGATATCATCCGGATCAACGTGTACTACTACTGTCCCGGTTACGGAAGTGTGAATTCTGTCTTCCACTAACTGAGCTATTTCGTGGGCAGCAGCAAAACTCGTATCCCTAGCCACCACAATATGGAGTGATATGGCCTTAACAACTCCGTAATCATGGACAACCACATCATGAACATCTAACACCTGGGGTACGCTTGTAGCCAGATGAGTAATTTTGTAAACTAAACCACTAGCTGGGGCTTCGCCAATAAGGCTGCTACCAGCAGAGCTCCCCAATTGCCATGCGGTATATATAATGAGCGCCGATACACCGAGACCCAATATAGAATCTACACCGGGATAGCCATAATAAGCTGCTACCATGGCTACCGCCACCAAAACTGAAGCGATAGCATCGCTTCTATGATGCCAAGCATCAGCTATCAGGGCGGCTGAGTCAATACGATGCCCTAAGTCCACAGAAACTGCAGCCATTAATTCTTTTATAATGCCAGATACCAGCATTATAAGCGCCGCCGCTAAACTACCTGTTACCTCATTACCATAAAGGAGACGGCTAATTGATGTGCGCCCAAACTCGATACCTACTAACGCCAACAACAAAGCAATAAACAGGGTAGCCATAAACTCTACTCGTCCATGGCCAAACGGATGCTCATTGTCTGGCTGTCGCCGGCCAGCATGAAAGCTCACTAACACCACAACTGACGTAAGCACATCAGAAATGGTATGAACCGCATCAGCCAATAACGAAACACTGTTTAACACTATCCCTAGTATAACCTTCACTGTAGAAAGAATGATATTACCAATAATACTAATCCAGGCTTCAAGAAAACCATATTGTGCCCGCACATCGGGATCGTCCAAATCTTTATACCGGCGAACAAACGTAGCCAACAGCCAGTTGGTAAGGCGTGTGACCATGAAAAACTTCTCCTTTCTCTGCTCTGGCTCACTTACGAGCATAAAAAAACCTGTGGAGCTTCTTGCAGTCCCACAAGCATTACACTTGCTGCACTTAAAGTGCCCGGCTGACACCAACCAGGTTGTCGGTCGCCTGTTCTGTCCCAAGTATAGCATTCCTTCTAAAGATTATGCAATATAAAACTCTTTGTTTCCACTGGCCCTTTTCTAAGTTACCGATAACCGGATTTACCCCCTCTAGCTGCCTGTGCTATAATAAACACAAAACTTCGGACAGGGAGAGCAAGGTATGCCCATTTCCAGCAAACTTACCAATTACTTAGCCTTTGACCCACGCCTGAGTCCTCTTTATCGTGACCAAACCATCGGCATAGGAAAAGTCGGTGGAAAAGCGCGGGGGCTATTGTTTGCCCAGCATGTTATTCGTCAAAGCAATAATCCCCTTTTTAACCGGGTGGCTATTCCCCCAAGTTATTTTATTGCCACCGGTGTATTTGATGACTTTGTCGCTCGCAACCAACTACAACGCATAGCTGAAAGTGGGCGGGACTTTGATCAAATTGAAACTGCCTTTATGGAAGGATCATTTACCACGGCCGTCCGTGATCAGCTAGCCACACTCATTACCAAGCTTCCCTTTCCTCTGGCTGTTCGTTCATCCTCACTGCTGGAAGATAACCTCCGTTACTCTTTTGCCGGTAAATATATGACCGACTTTGTAACCGATGTTGGAAGTGAGGAAAACCGCCTTAAGTCTCTGGAGAATGCTATTAAAAAGGTGTTTGCCAGCATTTACTCCCCTAATGCTGTCGAATACCGACGCAAACATAACCTGCGTGGAGATAAAATGGCTGTTCTTGTACAACAACTTACCGGCCGTGAACATGATGCCTATTTTTATCCTGAAATTGCTGGTGTAGGTTTCTCAAAGAATTACCGCCGGTGGACAAAAGACGTAAAAAAAGAAGACGGTATCATCCGGTTAGTCTTCGGTCTAGGTACGCGCAGCGTTGGACGCGAGTATGCCCGTACTTTTTCGCTGACGGACTTAAGTTTACGCCCGGAAGGAACTAACCCATGGTCTGTCGCTACCTATTCTCAAGAAAGATTTGATGTTCTAAACATTGAAAGCGGCCAGATGCAGGTATTTAATATCAACAACAAGCTAGAAATAGCTGATAATCACCCGTGCTTCGGCCAATACGCCCAAGTCTACCGGGCAAAAGATGACCAGATAGAAGATATAACAGCTGCAAAACCCACCTTAGGTCCTGGCGATAAAGTGGTTCTGACATTTCAAAACTTTCCTCAACAACATCCAGAATTTTTTCAGTTGATTCGAGCCTTAATGCTTACCTTAGAAAAAGAACTAGGTCTACCGGTAGATATTGAGTTTACATACGAGCCAAAAGGAAAAATTTTAAGTCTAGTTCAAATGCGTCCCCTTCCCAGTTACGAGAAATATCGGGCGGTACACATACCCGCTAGTTTGCCGCCAAACACAATCCTTCTGCAAGGCAGCCGGATGCTAAGTAGTGGTATTTTATTAGGAGTCAACCGATTAGTGTATGTAGATCCGTTCCTGTATCAACAAACTAAGAACAAGGAATCGGTCGCCCGGGAAGTGGCCCGGTTAAATCGGTTGCTGGAAGGCGAACGCTATATTTTAGTGGGACCCGGCCGCTGGGGATCAACCAAAGCTGAGTTAGGGGTGCCGGTAAGCTACAGCCAAATCTCCAATGCCGGTCTCATTGTAGAGCTCGGAATCAGAGAGGCTAACTTTGTACCGGAACTACCCTATGGGACGCTTTTTTTTCACGATCTTGAGGTCGACGATATTTTGTACTTGTCAGTGTTTGATATGATGTCTAATAACAAAATTAACTCCGACTGGTTTTCTACCTATGCTGATTCCGCTGAACCCACAGGACACCCGGCGGTTAGTATTTATAGCGGGGCCTTTAACGCCTATCTAGACGCCGAACGCCGAGAAGGCTGCGTTACTATATATCGTTAGTGCATTGCAGCCACAAACTGGTTGGTAGGAGGACCGAATATGAACTCTGAATCCAGGATCAGACAATTTGCCTTCACTGCTCTATTCATTAGTCTGGTAACCCTAAGCACCAGTATTTTTAGAATTCCTGTACCGGCTACTAGTGGTTTCATAAACTTGGGCGATACATTTATCTTTGCTGCTGCTTTGCTATGGGGCCCTCGCAACGGATTTTGGGCGGGTAGCGTTGGCTCCGCCTTAGCAGATGTGCTAAGCGGTTACCCTCATTGGGCACCGTTCACCTTTTTTATTAAAGGTGCTGAAGGCTTAGTGGCCGGTCTTATTTCTCACCGACCCTTTTATCAAAACGGCCGCACCATCAGGGCGGCCATAGGTTTGGTTGTGGGCGGACTATTAATGGTACTAGGTTACTTTGTGGCGGAAATATTTCTTTATGGGCTCCCGGCAGCAATAGCGGAGCTACCGGGTAACCTTTTTCAAGCTACAGGTAGTGTGATTATTGCTTTAACCCTGTCATTAGCCCTAAGAAGCATCGGACTTCACCATAAGTAGGAATTATTGTTTTACCGTTTGAGTCTTGCCGCTGCGATCTGTATACACCAGCCGAGAGATCTCGCCTATGGCTAAGAACCCAGGGTCTTCACTAGCTCCTACGTCTTTGGTCATTACCGACAATATATAAGGACGATCCGGCAAAAATACGATACCAACATCGGTAGCCACAGCCGGTAAGGCGCCCACCTTGTGGCCTACTTTTACGTCTGACGGTAAATAACTCGGTAGTCCGTCTTTATATATAGACTGAACCATATCGTCGATAAGAATCCAACCTATATCGGGATTGCGGTTGGCAAAATCCAGAGCTGCTCGGGTGTAGAGCGCCAAATCCTCGGCTGTTGAGTAATTTTCCCCATTAGGGAACACTGTTTTCCCGCCTAGACTTTTCATGAAAGCAGCGATCTTATCCTTACCTAGGCGTCGATACAGCATTTTCCAAGCGACATTATCACTTTCCCTAATAAGCTTTTCGGCCAATTCACGCAGAGTGAATTTCTGTCCGGGGGTCGCATTCCAGCGGATTGTACCCGCCCCGCCTGACCAGTCGGTATCGGGGTTATAAGCCATTTGTTCGTCTAAACTAATCTTCTTCTCCGCTACTTGGTGGTAGAGGTAAAGCGCAACCGGTACTTTAATTGAACTGGCCGCTGGCAGCGGCTCTTTTTCATTAATGCCGAAGTGATTACCGGTAGTAAGATCCCAAAAATAAACCCCGAACACGCCCGGTTGCTCCTCGATGTATTCCTGCACCTTCTTTTTCAAACTGCTAAAGTTAGTAGTTTCCGCCTTTTGTAATGAAGCCATGGGAAAACGCCTCGGCTGGTAATATGGCTGACGACTCCGAGGGGTTCTAACTAACAACACTAACAAAACAGCTAACAGGCCCGCTAACCCATACAAAAATATAGAAGCTTTGTCGGAAAAGAAACCTTTCTTACGCATACGCCACCACCTTTCCTTTTAAGGATTTCCGCTCTGGCAGTGAAGTATGCGCCGGGACTATTTGTACTCTTTAGCTTCTTCTTTGCCCCTAAGTACCCTTAGTGCCCCCTGGGCCAGGGCCGGCAGTTCCTCTTCTCCAGCAATAACCAAAACAGGAGCGATAAAACCCACCCGCTCTATAATATCTTTCACAATGCGCTCAGAATAAGCTACGCCACCGGTTAAGACAATCCTGTCTAGCTTCCCCATCGCAACCGTGGCCATGGCCCCGATAGCTTTAGCCACCTGATAAGACATGGCTCGAAGCACTAACTGGGCTTTGGCGTTACCGCTATCGGCCATGTGCTCTGCTTCTCTAAGATCCTTAGTTCCAAGATAAGCATATAATCCCGATTGCTTAATAAGCATATTCTGTACTTGGCGCACGGTTAGACCCTGCTCAAACTGTTCCTGCATAAATGGGACTAATTGCGTTACCGGCAAGTCACCACCACGCTCAATGGAAAACGGGCCTTCATCATTGGCATTGGTGGTGTCCACCATCCGACCATCTAAGTGCACACTAACGGAAAAACCACTACCCAAATGGGCAATCACCAAGCGTACTTCCCGGTACGATCGGCCTAGATCTTGGGCAACTTTGTGGGCTATCGCTTTCATGTTAAGAGCATGGGATCGACTTTGTCGCTCGATGGCAGGATGGCCCGAAATACGGGCGACATCATCGTATTCGTCTACAGCTACGGGATCAACAATAAACGCCGGTATCCCCAGCTCGCCGCCCAAATAATAAGCGATAACTGCACCCAAATTAGAAGCGTGATCCGCCGCTGGCCGCTGCAGAAGGTCATCCACCATTTGTTCATTTACTCGAAATGTTCCCCCCGGGAGCGGTTTAAGAAGCCCTCCTCGACCTACTATCGCCGACAACGTGTATAACCCGATACCACCTTCCTCTAAAGACTGGCGAATGAGCTGCTGACGATATTGATGTTGGTCGGTGGCTTTCTCGTACTTTGCCAGCTCTGTAACTCGATGCTCTACTTTTCTCTCTAAGATACAATTGTCTCCGTCAAAGACTGCGATTTTGGTACTAGTGGAACCAGGATTAATGGCTAAAATACGAAAATCTTCCGCCAACAATATTCGCTCCTTCCTATCTGGCTGTTTACTTTCCCACTCATCTACCGTTCTACTACTTCCTAAATTCGCCATTGGCTGGTAAGTTCCTGCCAAAAATAATGCCTGCCGATCAAGGCAGGCGTGATTATAAATAACGCACCCGAACAGGAGGGCACAGGCCCCTCCCTTACGTGCCGACCCGCAGCACGCCTTTCTTAATAATGGCGCCGACGAACATAAACGACCTTGCTCCGCGTTAGTACCAAAAACAGAGCAGTAGCTATTAGTACATTGATAGCAGCGGAGGCAATGAGGCGAACCAACGATCCGGTAACCAAAGCTAAACCGCCCAGCGGCCAGGATAACGCTGCCGATACTACTCCTGCTAAGAAGATTGTACTAATTAGGGCCAGCACCGGACCACCCCGATCATAGGCCAAGCGCAGACAAGTAGCCCACAGCGCTGCCTGCACCGCACTGTACGCATGCACCAATCCACCCAGGGGAAAACTTGCGGCCAAGCCGGATAGCAAAGTTCCAACACCGCCCACCAAGGCACCTTCTACCCAGCCAAAACAAAGTGCAGCAAAATAAGCCGGAGCATCAGCTAATGTGACTACCCCTAAGGGACTCCCTATCTTAACCATGGCTCCTAAAGCAGAAAGAACGATAAATACTATCACCCGTGCCGCCTGCTGAACACTGGCCATGCCCTCCAAGGCCCGTGGCAAAGTCCGCCGCGGCAACCGTGCTCTAAAGCGCGGAAGTTCCACCCCCCACACCTCCTTTAAAATGCCTTCTCTAGGATTACTATTCTTTTCCTGAGAAAGCTAGACCAGAAGGTACCTGGAAATGTTAGGAAGACGGCCTGCAGCATAAAAAAGGCGACCACACAGGGTCGCCCAAATAAGCTCAGGTTAATATTGTTGACCAGCAGCAAAAGCCTTAAGGTTGGCTTCTATGGTTTTTGGTGGTACGTTGTCACGAATAACCTGCTGCCAAATGTCAGCTTCCATGTCCATATGGCTAGCCAGGGCCCCCAGAAGAACCACGTTCTGGGTCCGGACATTGCCTACTTCTTCTTCGGCTACCTTAGAAGCGTCGACGGTAATAAGCGTCTTCGCCTTCTCCTGCAGGATATCAAGCGCGTTGTAGGGATACTCAGCCTTACCTAAAAGTACCGGGGCCGGGAGCAACGCTAAATCGTTAACTATGATTGTCCCTTCCGGTTTTAGGTAGGGCAACCAGCGTAACGCTTCTAGTTTCTCAAACGACAAAATAAGGTCGGCAGTCCCTTTTTCAACCAACGGTGAATAGACCTTTTCACCATAACGGACAAAGGTAACAACACTTCCGCCACGCTGCGACATGCCGTGTACTTCTGACATTTTCACATCGTATCCGGCTTCTTGAAGAACACCAGACAATATTCTGGCGGCTAAGATAGTACCTTGACCGCCTACTCCCACTAATAGCACGTTAGTCACCTTAGCCACGGACCTCACCCCCTACTTCGCCTATAGCATCGAAGCGGCAAACCTGCGCACACACCGT
>JBMNSQ010000007.1:0-28949 GCA_050945275.1 bacterium
GGTTTCTGGAAAAACAGCCAAAAACCCATTGATATGTTCCCGTAAACGTATGATTCAAAAAACTGTCCAAGACATCAATCCAAGCGGCTCGAGCCATGTGGAGTGCGTAACATTGATGTCAAGAGTTGAGAAATAGAAGGGTTGAGAAAGGTCATAAATACAGGGTTCCAAACATTTCATTTTTCTCGCAGCTGCTTTGCCAGAGGTTCTAATGTTGGGAACCCTTATTTTTACTCTTCAAGGATTTATGTGTTCTTAGTTTTATTTCTTTCCCTACAGGAACCCAAACTTAAATATAAGTGTTTTTTTTATTTTCATACGTATTTTGGTAAAAGAAAAATTAGGGGTATTAACTACTTCGTAATTGGAAGACAGTAAAGCCTTACTGCATACAAGGGTACGATTTACCGCTTCCTTTTAGAAGGTAGACGGTTGGTGGGATAGAGGAGTAAAGGACTATCAATAGGAGTATAACGAAGCACGAAGGAGTTAAGGCAAATTGTATTAGAGAAAAGAGAATAGTTGAACGGTCAAATTAAAGTGGCAGTCTACAGGCCGTTTATGGCATAATGGGTTTGGGGTGTTTATCGATGAAAAGAAAAGACCTAGCACTGGCTCTTCTGGTTGTAACTGTCTGGGGTGCTAATTTTACTGTTATCAAATTAGCTCTAGCCGGTGTACCGTCTATGTTGCTGGTTGCCCTGCGCTACACCTTTACTGCCTTGCCAGCAATAGCATTTGTGAAGAGACCCCATATAGAATGGTATTATTGTTTGGCTTATGGGTTAACCGTTGGGGTCGGACAGTTTGGGTGCTTATTTTATGCTATGGAAATTGGTATGCCGGCCGGACTGGCATCGGTTGTTCTACAGTCCCAGGCTTTTTTAACTCTCATTTTTGCGGCCGCATTTTTGAAAGAAGCTCTAAAAAGACAGCAAGTTGCAGGTTTTGTGGCGGCGGCATTTGGCCTGTACCTTATAGGGGTGAATACGGGGACCAGTGGAATAATATCTATTCCCCTGGGAGCATTTTTGCTAACCCTTCTAGCTGCTGCTTTTTTTGGACTGTCAAACATAGTGGTAAGATTGGCAGTTAATCAAGCGGCGTCTAAAGGAGAACGGCTAGATACGTTTAGTCTGTTAGTTTGGTCCAGTCTCGTTCCCCCTCTACCCCTCCTCGGTCTTGCTCTGATGTTAGATACTCCGCAAACTTTATGGCAGGCAATAAGTAACATAAACGCTCAATCGGTATTTGCGGTGGTTTTCTTAGTTGGCGGTGCTACATTATTTGGTTTTGGGAAGTGGAACAAACTACTTTCTATATATCCTACCAGTAAAGTAGCTCCTCTGTCCCTCCTTGTTCCTGTAACCGGTCTGATTACGGCTCAAATTGTTTTATCTGAACAGCTTACCTACCTTCAATGGTTGGGAGGTTTAATTATACTTTTCGGTTTGACCATAGCTAATTTTGGTGACTTGGTGGTTAGCAAGCTGCATCGGGAGAGCAGAAAATTAACTGAAAGCAGATGAAGACACAATACGGAACTGCTGGTCCATGAAGCCAAGAGTCTACAGTGAAGGGTGACATTGATGAAAACGATTGGCTTAATTGGCGGTATGAGCTGGGAGAGCACCAGTGAGTACTACAGAATAATTAACACTACAATTAGGAACCATTTGAGCGGACTTCATTCTGCAAAATGCATTTTGTACAGTGTGGATTTTCATGAAGTCGAGAAGTACCAGACAAGAGATGATTGGGATACAATCGCTAGGATTTTGTCTCAAGTAGCTATTTGTTTGGAAAAGGCAGGCGCCGATTTTGTTCTGATCTGTAGTAATACTATTCATAAAGTGGCGGATGAAATCCAAAGCTATATTTCGGTGCCCATTTTACACATAGCTGATGTAACAGCCGATCAAATTGTCCAAAGATCTTTCACTAAAGTTGGTTTACTGGGAACAAGGCTTACGATGGAACAAGACTTTTACCGGGACCGATTGATTAGCAAAGGTATTCAGGTGGTTGTTCCTGAGCTGGATGATAGGAAAATAATCGATAGAATAATTTTTGATGAGCTTTGCCAGGGAATTGTTAAACCTGAATCCAAGGCCCGGTACCTTGAAATCGTTGACAGACTAAGAACAAAAGGAGCTCAAGCCGTAATACTGGGTTGCACGGAGATTGGTCTGTTAATTACCCAAAGTGACACCAAAATTCCGCTATTTGATACCTCTTATATCCATGCCTATGAAGCTGCCTTGCTGGCTTTACCCTAAGTTAAGATCGCTTTAAAGAATCCAAGGTGCCAATAATCTCCGACATATGTCTGCAAAGTGCAGTATGGGAGATAGAAGATTGTCACTGCGCTTAGAGTGACATAAAACGTGGATTTGCAGGTTTCTTGCAGCAGTCCTTTTGACAACTTTAAGGAAAGACTAAGGTTGTGTATTGGCAGAAGCAGCAATGTGGTGTAGTATTGTATCTGTATTGGGGTCATCTTTCTTTTGAGATTATAACTGAAGTGCCCACTGGCCTTTTCGAGTGGTCGCTGAGGACAGGTGGAACACTATGAAAAATGTTTATATTGTGCTGACGCAAACCGGTACGATTGTCTCGTCAATTATTCGCCGCTATACACGTGACCCTTATAACCATGCTTCTATTGCCTTTGATCGTTCATTGGAGGTTATGTATTCTTTCGGTCGCAAGCACCGCTATAATGTGCTAAACAACGGCTTCATCGAGGAGAATTTTAACCGCGGGTTGTTTGCTGTTTTTCCTAATGCAAAGTGTCTTATTCTAGAACTTACGGTGACTGAAGAGCAGTACGAAACGATGCTAAAATCAGTAGATTTGTTTTTACGGCGTAGGGAGATCTATCGTTATAATATAGTGGGACTACTGGGCTATATGCTTGGTGTCCGGATGGCCCCGAAAGATCGTTTTTTCTGCTCCCAATTTGTAGCTTATATACTGGGAAGAACAGAGCTGTGGCCTGGTATTCCAGAACTAACTAAGCCGATGGATTTTCTTAACATAATGCAAAAGAGTATTGTTTTTGAAGGCAGTATAAGAGAGTACAGAATGATCCATGAGTTAGAAAACGCACATCGACAGTGGAGGCAGCGGCTTACAAGCGCGTCTTGACTCTAAGATATCTAGCTAACCAAGATAAGAGGAAGACGCAGGGGAGACTGTATAGGGTAAGCCTGGACCACATTGTTTGTTATAGCTAACTTTAAGTGGGTGCAGCGATTACATGTTATGCGCCTAATTCTGCACGGGGCGGGGAATATTAGTTATGGTTTGTGGTGCTCATTCCAGACGAAACGCCACGGAAGATCGGCCCATTCTTCAGCGTAGTCAATGTTAATACGAGGTTTGGCCAAGATGTCTTTTGGAGTCACCGCTTTACCTGGGGTAATGAAAAGGGTGTCGCCCGAAAGGTCGTAACCATATTGCTCTTTGGTGATGCCTAAGGCTTGGCATAATTTGCCGGGACCGTTGGCCAGCTGTAGTGATTTTATTGGGGTAGTAGTGTTCGATTTTTTGTTGGATTGGCGTCTGACCAACATAATATCGATACCGTCTTTCGGTTTTAAGCCTCGGATCAGAACAGCTTGTGGTTCACCTTCGGTCGCTACCACCACGTTAAAGCAATAATACATTCCATATATAAAATAAATATAAGCATGCCCAGGCGGACCAAACATAGCCTGGGTCCGTTTTGTCTTACGTCCGCTGTAGGAATGAGCTGCTTTGTCTTCAGGCCCCATATAAGCCTCGGTTTCGGTTATGTAACCCGAAGCTATGCCCTCGGGAGTAACATGTACCAGAAGTTTTCCTAACAGGTCGGGGGCTACTTCTAAAGCTGAGCGGGCATAAAAAGCCAGTGGAAGCCGGTCTGTATACACGATTGTAGAGCTCCTTTCTAAATTATAACAATTGGATATTGGTGACAACGCCTCAACTTATTATAACCGAAAGTGAGTGCTGGTTTTATGCAATAAGGGTGCTTGAGTATTTGACTGGTTGAAAAAGAATAATGAAAAGCCACTCTTTTTTGAGGAACGTCAGCTGACTTAGGAGATAGGCTGCTTTCTTCTCCAAAACGTGGTAAGATTATTATAGTCTAGGCACCTTTTTGAAAAGGCATGCACTGAAGTAATTTGAGGGGGGAGGTCTGTTGGTGGCGTTATGGACCTAGCAGTGTATGGACAAGCCTTGAAAAATTGGTTAATTATATAGAAAGGATGACAGATTAGTGGGTAATAGTGTGGAGCTGGAACAGTTAGGGATTTCTAATTCGGGATCGGTGCATCGGAATTTATCGGTAGCTTGTTTGATAGAGAAGGCCCTCAAGCGTGGCGAAGGAATGCTAACTTCTACTGGGGCTTTAAGGGTTGCTACCGGTAAGTATACTGGCCGTTCACCCCACGATAAGTTTTTAGTAGATCACCCTTCGGTCCATGACAAAATCTGGTGGGGAAATAACGTACCTATGTCCCCTGAACGGTTTAGTGCTCTGTACCGGCGTTTACAAGCCTATCTTCAAGGAAGAGAGTTATTCGTTTTTGACGGATTTGTAGGCGCTGATCCAACTTATCGTCTTCCTATTAGGGTGGTCAATGATTCAGCCTGGCAGAATATTTTCGCCCACCAACTGTTTAGACGCGCGTCGGCAAACGAGCTAGCAGCACATAAACCGGAATTTACCGTTATAGCTGCCCCTGGATTCAAAGCTCAACCGCAGATAGACGGCACTAATTCTGAGGCCTTCATTGTTCTGGATTTTGAGCAAAAGCTGGTCATTATCGGTGGGACCTCTTATGCCGGGGAGATCAAGAAGTCAGTGTTTACTGTAATGAACTATCTTCTTCCTTTGCGTGATGTCCTGCCTATGCATTGTTCGGCCAATGTGGGAGCGGGCGGTGATGTAGCACTGTTCTTTGGGTTGTCAGGAACCGGTAAGACAACGCTATCTGCTGATCCGGAGCGGTTTCTCATTGGTGATGATGAGCACGGTTGGTCGGACAATGGAGTCTTTAATTTTGAGGGCGGTTGCTATGCTAAGACCATACGTCTATCCCAAGAAAACGAGCCTCAAATATGGGACGCTATAAAGTTTGGAACGGTGTTAGAAAATGTAATATTAGACCCTGTTACCAGAGAGCCGGATTATGATGATGATAATCTAACAGAAAACACACGAGCTGCCTATCCTATTGAGCATATCCCTGGTGCTGTGGAATCTGGTTGTGGCGGTCACCCTAAGACAGTGGTATTTCTTACGGCTGACGCATTCGGGGTGCTTCCACCAGTAGCTAAGTTGACCCGGGAGCAGGCAATGTATCACTTCATTTCCGGCTATACCAGTAAGTTAGCCGGGACCGAGCGGGGCATAACTGAGCCCGAAGCAACTTTCTCCACTTGCTTTGGAGCGCCGTTCCTACCTCATCCGCCGACAACTTATGCTGAGCTGTTGGGCGATCGTATTGTCAAGCATGACGTTGATGTATATCTTATTAACACTGGTTGGTCTGGTGGACCTTACGGTGTTGGGGAGCGTATGAACTTAAACTACACGCGGGCAATGGTGAAGGCAGCAATTGATGGGAGTCTGAAGAATGTTGAGTATCGGCCACATCCAGTATTTCAAGTGTTGGTACCCACCACCTGTCCCGATGTTCCTGCCGAAATCTTAGACCCTGTGGCTACTTGGGACGATAAAGAGGCGTACGATAAGGCTGCGAGAGCGTTAGCGGCGCGTTTTATTGCTAACATGGAGAAGTTTGATGTATCGGCTGAGATTGTAGCAGCAGGCCCCAAGGTCTAGTTAGATTTCACAGATATTATCCGATAACGAGGATGAAAAGATGTGGCGGGTTTAAGTGGTCGACTGAAGGAAAAGGCGAGAGAGCTAGGGTTAGTACCGGCAGGGATAACCACGGCGGAACCTCTTTACGAGGCCAGAGCGGCACTAGAACTGTCTTTCCCCGCTAATGAAAAGTTGCCTTTTACAACGGGTGATAAGCTGCAGCGAACAACTCCTACTTTGGTTTGGCCTCAGGCTAAGTCGATAATAATGGTGGGTCTACCTTTTACGGTACCCACCGCTCGTCCCGCCTCCGGTACGATGCAAGGATATTTTGCTGCTGGTTCTTCCGGAGAGGATTACCACTTGGTGCTCAGGGACAAGCTGGCTAACTTAGCGGCTTTTTTGCAGCAAGAAGTAACCGGTGCTTGGGCTGTTCCCTTTGTTGATACTGGCCCCCTTATGGAAAGGGCGTTAGCTCAGCGGGCCGGAATGGGGATATGGGGAGAGAATGGTTTCCTGATACGTCCGGAGCCGGGCTCGGCCTTTTTTTTGGGTGGACTAGCTACTGATGCAAAGTTGTCGCCCGATTCTCCTCTAACAGAAGCTTGCTTAAAGTGTGGCCGTTGTCGGGATGCGTGCCCTACCAAAGCGCTTAACACTCCTTATCGTTTGGATTACCGGCGCTGCTTATCATATTGGACTCAGAGCAAAGAGATTATACCAGCAGAGCTGCGTCCACTTTTGGGTAATCGTCTTTACGGCTGTGATAGTTGTCTTAGGGCGTGCCCTCTAATAAAAAAGTCACCCCTGGACGGGGTGATTGTGGGTTTATCTGAGTTGTTGACACTTAATAACCGCGAATTCAAACAACGATACGGGTCCCGTAGTTTTGCATGGCGAGGCCGAACAGTACTCCAGCGCAACGCCGCTATTGCCTTGGGAAATTCAGGTCAAGAAGAGGCCGTCCCGGTTTTGACTTCATTATTGGAAGATGAGAGAGCACCTCTTCGTATAGCTGCAGCCTGGAGTTTAGGTCAGATTGACACGGCCAGCTGCCGTTTGGCCTTAGCTCAGCGCTTACAGTATGAGATTGATCCGGATGTTCGATTAGAGATTGAATCGGCTTTATCGGATTAATACGTACAAGGTGATAACTTCTTCTCTGAGTTCTCGGGCTGTATTCCACGCTACTATCCGGTATCTCCCGGGCTCTACTTGTCGACCTGCACTGTCTACTTGGGGCCATTGTTCAGTAAAAACTAATGTTTCTCCGGGGCGAGCATGAATCCGTTGCACAGCCTGACTAAAGGCGCGGCCGTCTGACCAACGCCAGATAAGGCGATTATCCTGCCTTATTTCAAATTCGTAGCGTTGGCCGCTAAGATAGGTCAAGGTTTGAGTACGCCGACAAATATTGGTTTTAGTAAGTTTCATGGTGACCGGTGTGCCTCTTGGATACGTTGTACGGTCGGTGGACAAGGTGAGCCGGAAGCATTCTGTTTCAATCTTTTCTTCCGGAGGAGTAACTGGGCCGGAGGGGACATGTGGTATGCGAAGGCGTAGTCCAACATAAACCAAACCTGGATTGGCATCGATGAGTTCTTCTACTGAAATACGATAGCGTCGGGCGATACTACTTAGTGTTTCACCTCGTTGTACCACATGGATAGTCTGTCCGGGACCAGGTGGGCGAGTAGACGGTGTTGTTGGCTGCGAAGGTTGTTCGATCGCAGCAATAACTAGTTCTTGACCGGGCATAATCTCAGTTGTAGTGAGATTATTAAGGGTCATGATTTCTTGTTCGGATATACCAAAGAGACGAGAGATGCTCCACAAAGTATCTCCCGGCTGCACCACATAAATGGCCATGATTAAGCCTCCTTAATATCGGGTTTGTTTCATTGTATGCTGGAGGGACTTTAGTTGCCCAACCAAAAAGCCGAAAATATAATAAGGTGAAGGAGGTACACAGCACCGATGGAAGTATATGATCAAGCGCATGCTCTGGCCCGTAGTTTGCGCAACTCTGATGCTTTTAGACGTTTGTTACAGGCGGAGGCCGCCCTGGTCAAAGAGCCGTCTAATTGGACAAAATTACAAGACGTGCGTCAAAAACAGATGCAAATTACTGCTCAGCAAATGGCCGGCGAACAGGTGGACCAGAAGCGAATTGATGCGCTCAATAACATGATGCAAGCGTTACTTATGAACTCGCAAATTCGGGACTACTTACAAGCAGAAGAACGTTTTGCCCAGCTATTAGCCGACGTACAAAAAATAATCGGCGAAGTAGTGCAGGAGCTAAAGATACTTACGGATAACAAAGGCAAGGAGGGGGTTTAAGGGTTTGACTTCCAGCCAACCGATTAAAACTCTATTGTTTGATCTTGACGGAACCCTTATTAAGCTGGATATGGACCAGTTTTTACCCAAGTACTTTAAAGCGTTGGGAAAGCACTGTGCACGCAATATCGACCCTAAGTTGCTGGTTGAATTTATTCTAAAATCGATCGAAGCCATGATCACGAGCTTGGACTTTACGCTCACTAATCAGCAGGTATTCGAGCAAGATTTTCTAATACGCTCGGGATTAACAGCTGACGTAGTACTACCTTTGTTTGATTCCTTTTATCAAGAGGTGTTTCCCAGTTTAGCGGGGCAGGAAGTGCAAAATCCTGCTGGTATAGAGGCGGTTAAGTTAGCTGTTAATCATGGATTGGAAGTGGTGGTGGCTACTAATCCGGTATTTCCGTTAACTGCTATTCGCCAGCGCCTTATTTGGGGCGGGTTGCAGGATATACCGTTTACTCTGGTCACAGCCTATGAAAACATGCATTCTTGCAAACCGTCTCTGGAGTATTATCGGGAAATACTGACTATGCTCGGCCGAAGGCCGGAAGAATGTTGGATGGTGGGCAATGACATGGCTGAAGACATGGTAGCCGGCGAATTGGGCCTAAATACGTTTTTGGTTGAAGATTACCTTATTGCCAGCTCGGATCAGTATACCCCAACGCGCATTGGTCGAATGACGGATCTACCAAAGTTCGTAGCTAGTCTTATTTCCTGATGGAAGGAACACGGACTAGAGGTGTGGAATATTAACCACGAATAAAGGGCAAATACAGGGGTTGGGGGTGGATTGCCTGTTTGAGGTATTGACTGTTAGGACAAGTACCAGCAGTGAATTTGTCGATATTACCTCCCAGCTCTCCTCTCTGGTGGCGAAAAATGGAATTAGGGACGGGGTGTGTTATGTTTTTGTCCCTCATACCACGGCTGGTATTACTGTGAATGAAAACTGTGACCCTAATGTAGTACGTGATATCGATGCTACACTTACCCAGTTGGTACCTCGTTTAGGTAGTTATCTTCATAGCGAAGGTAATAGTGCAGCTCATATTAAAGCTAGCTTAGTAGGTTCAACGGTTACTTTACTTATAAATGAGGGAGCCCTGGCTTTGGGCCAATGGCAAGGGGTTTATTTTTGCGAGTTTGATGGGCCACGAACGCGCCGGCTAATGGTCCGCCTGGCGGGCCTACCTTAAAATGCAGGTGGTAACGAGGAGGAACCATATTGATGTCAATTGAACCCCAGTTTACAGCTAATGCGCTTACCGTGCTTCAGCGTCGTTACTTAAAACGAGGCGAGGAAGGCGAAATATTAGAGACACCACGTCAAATGCTGGAACGTGTAGCCAGACACGTAGCCGGTGCCGAAATGCTTTATGATCGTGAGGCGGATGTAGAGGACTTAGCTAATAAATTTTATAATCTGATGGCACGATTAGAATTTATGCCCAATTCACCTACTTTGATGAATGCCGGACGGGAGCTAGGGCAATTATCGGCCTGCTTTGTGTTGCCGGTTGAAGACTCCATGGAGAGTATTTTTGAAGCGATTAAAAACACGGCTCTTATTCACAAGAGTGGTGGTGGAACGGGATTTTCGTTTTCTCGCATTAGACCCCACAATGATGTGGTTATGTCGACCAAGGGTATCTCCAGCGGCCCGCTTTCCTTCATGCGTGTGTTCGATGTGGCTACAGAAACTATAAAGCAAGGTGGCACCCGGCGAGGGGCTAATATGGCTATTTTAAGGGTTGATCATCCCGATATTATCGACTTTATAACCGCTAAGCAAAAGGAAGGCGTTTTGACCAACTTTAATCTATCGGTGGGTCTGACTGAAGAATTTATGGCCGCAGTTAAGGAAGGGCGCGATTATCCACTGATTAATCCTCGAACAGAGCGGGAAGTCAGACGTTTGCCGGCAAAAAAGGTCTTTGATTTAATTGTTAATATGGCATGGTCAAGCGGCGAGCCAGGGATTGTCTTCTTAGATCGACTCAACCGGGATAATCCCACCCCTGCTCTGGGTGCTATTGAGAGCACGAATCCATGTGTTACCGGTGATACCTGGGTGTTGACGAACCAAGGACCGCGTCAAGTTAAGGAACTGGTGGGCAAACCGTTTACTGCGATAGTAAACGGGAAAGAATACGCAAGCGCCAAGAACGGTTTTTTCTCGACCGGAAAAAAGACAGTATTTGATCTAACTACAAAAGAAGGTTATAACCTTAAGCTGACAGCTAACCATAGGCTCTGCCAAGTGATAAAAAAGTCCAGAGATAGACTTATTTGTGATTGGATACCCGTTGGTAAACTCCGACCAGGAGATAAGGTCGTTCTAAACAACCATCGCCGTGGAAACAGATGGGCCGGGGATCTGTCACAAGAAGAAGGATATCTACTGGGGTTATTGTTAGGGGACGGAGTACTTAAAGAGGAAGCGGCCGTGCTTTCCGTGTGGGCGGGAAAAGAAGCAGTAGGTCAGGACTCTTTGTCACCAGTTATGCAGGCAGCTTTGGATGCAGCTCTTGATTTGCCCCACCGAGCTGATTTTAGCGGTTGGATGCCCGTAGCTGGTCGTAACGAGTTTCGCCTTAAGTCAGCCAGTTTACGGGAACTAGCCAACAAAATCGGATGGCGTCCTGGTGCCAAAACCCAAACTTTCCTACTGGAACGGATGTCTTCTGATGGATATTGCGGCTTTTTGCGCGGTTTGTTCGATAGTGATGGTTCCGTCCAGGGAACCCAAACTAAGGGTGTAAGTGTAAGATTGGCCCAAAGCAACTTACAGCTATTGCAGGCGGTACAGCGGATGCTGCTACGCTTAGGTATTGCTAGTACTATTTACCAAGAGCGACGTCCGGCGATGTGGCGTTTGTTACCTAACGGACGAGGGGGCAAGAAACTTTATTGGACGCAGGCTCAACATGAGCTGGTTATCTCCAATGACAACCTGGAAGTATTTGATAATGTGGTAGGCTTTCAAAATCAGACAAAAGCAAACCGGCTACATCAACTGCAGGGGTTCTATCGGCGTCGACTTAATAGGGAGCGGTTTGTCGCTACTATTGCTAATATCTCACAAGTTGGCACCGAAGAGGTGTATGATGTTCAGATCCCAGGCGTTAATGCCTTTGATGCTAACGGATTTTATGCTCACAACTGCGGCGAGCAACCGCTTCTACCGTACGAGAGTTGTAACTTAGGTTCTATTAATTTGAGCTTGATGGTGCGTCCCGGTAAAGATGGCCTGGAGTTGGACTGGGAACGCTTGAGTGAGGTAACGGATCTGGCGGTTCATTTTTTGGATAACGTCATTGATGTAAACCGATACCCATTACCACAGATTGAGGAAATGACAAAAGGCAACCGGAAAATAGGACTAGGTATTATGGGGTTTGCCGATTTACTAATTAAACTCGGTATTCCTTATGATAGCGAGCAGGCAGTGGAAATAGCACGAAATATTATGGGTTTTATCCATAGATCTGCGCGGGCAGCATCCGTCAGGTTAGCTGAACAAAGAGGTCCTTTCCCCAATTGGGAAAAAAGTATTTACAGTGGACAGATGGAGATTCGCAATGCTACCTTGACCACCATTGCTCCCACAGGCACTATTTCTATCATAGCCGGCACATCCAGTGGTATTGAGCCCTTGTTCGCGCTGGCTTATGTGCGTAACGTTCTAAACGATGATGAACTGCCGGAACTACACCCCGCCTTTTTGGATGTAGCCAAAAAACGAGGCTTTTACAGTCCGGCAATGATTCAACGTTTAATGGAAACAGGTAGTGTCCGTAGTCTCGAGGGGATACCGGAGGATATCCAGGCGGTATTCGCTACCGCTCATGATATTAGCCCTGAGTGGCACATAAGAATGCAAGCTGCTTTTCAGGAATACACTGACAATGCCGTTTCTAAGACGGTGAATTTTCGCCACGAAGCTACCGTAGAAGATGTAAGTCGGGTTTATCAATTAGCATTTGATTTAGGTTGTAAAGGTGTTACTATTTATCGCGATCGTAGCCGGAGCAAACAAGTGCTTAATCTAACTGATGCTAATAAAAAAGAGTCGGCCACAGTGCTAACTCCGCGTCCACGGCCGTGTGTTACATCTGGAACTACTGAAAAAGTAAAGACTGGTTGTGGTAACTTATATGTAACAGTGAACCGAGATGAACATGGTATTTGCGAGGTGTTTACCAGCACGGGTAAAGCTGGAGGATGCCCTTCACAGTCTGAAGCTACCGCTCGATTAGTGTCCTTGGCTTTGCGCTCCGGTGTGGACATCAATGCTATTATCAACCAGCTTAAGGGTATTCGCTGTCTATCAACCGTATCGCGCAAGAATGGGGACATCATCAAAGTGTTGTCCTGTCCGGACGCGATCGGTAAGTCCATAGAAAAAAACCTTAATTTGGGCAGTGTCACTAATTTTTTAGGCAACAAGGCTGGCGGTGTCGAGTTGAAGGTAAGTGTAGTTGAATGTCCTGATTGTGGTAGCAATTTGGAGCACTCTAGCGGTTGCGTTGTCTGCCCCGCTTGTGGGTATTCCAAATGCAATTAAAAACAAAGGGAGGGCTTTATTTGCGACTAGCAGCTAGAGCAAAAAACATTGGTGCATCCCCAACTTTAGCCATGAATGCTCGGGCCACGGACATGAAAAGACAAGGCATTGACATCTTATCCTTCACTGTGGGTGAGCCGGACTTTAACACCCCTGAACATATTGCGGCGGCTGGTATCGATGCTATTAAAACTGGGTTTACTCGCTATACGCCAGCAGCTGGAATACCTGAACTTAAAGAAGCTATTTGCTTTAAACTAAAGCGAGATAACGGGCTTGTTTACGAGCCGGCTGACATAGTAGTATCTAATGGCGCTAAGCACTCCATTTACAACGCGTTGCAGGCTTTAATTGAAGACGGCGATGAAGTTATTATCCCTACTCCTTATTGGGTTAGTTATACGGAAATGGTTAAGCTAAATGGCGGTAAGCCGGTTATTATTCCGACTACGGCCGAAGATGGGTTTAAGTTAACTCCGGAACAACTTAGAGCCCATGTTACTGACCGCACCAAGGCTATATTTATTAATTCTCCCAACAACCCCACAGGAGCGGTTTACTCACGTACTGAATTGGAACAGCTGGCCAATATACTGGTACCGCGCGGTGTGGTAATTATAGCTGATGAGGTATACGAGAAGCTGCTTTATGACGGCGCTGTCTTTACTAGTGCTGCTGCTTTAGGACCGGAAGTGAAAGACTTAACGGTTACCATCAATGGGGTATCTAAGACTTATGCTATGACCGGTTGGCGGATTGGTTATGCAGCCGCCCCGAGGGCATTAGCTAAAGCAATGGCCAATATTCAAAGCCACGCGACTTCAAACCCGAATTCAATAGCCCAAAAAGCAGCTGCGGTTGCGCTAATAGGCGATCAACAACCAGTCGCAGATATGCTGACCGAATTTACTCGTCGTCGTGAGCGAATGGTCGGGCTCATTAACGACATCCCGGGACTCAGCTGTCGCAAGCCAGAAGGGGCTTTCTATGTTTTTGCCGATGCTTCGGCCTTGTTTGGTAAGAGCATTCGGGGACAAGAAATAAAGGGATCAGTGGATTTGGCGGAACTACTGCTTACCGAAGCCCATGTGGCGCTGGTGCCAGGGGCAGCCTTTGGTGATGATAGTTTCATCCGTTTCTCCTACGCTACCTCCCTTGACGTCATAGAAAAGGGGTTAGCTCGGGTAAAAGACGTACTGGCTGAAGCTATCGGCTAAGATCTTATTGTTATACCCAAGATTTACCATTTTATAATTGAGATTAAGTAAAAGCCGTGTCAATGGGAAGGATGAACAAAATGCCCGGCCTCTGGCGCAGAATTCATAAGATGATTGGTAAAGACAAGGAAAATGACATTTTCGAGAACAATACAGATTGGCTTGATCAGTCTCTTTCCCCAGAGGTGCGGGTAGTAGTACGCCGCCCACGTTCTTTTGCCGAGAGTGAGTCCATTGCTGCTATGGTGAAAAATGGGCAGGCTGTAGTAGTAAATTTAGAAGGGGTGCCTGCCCAGACGGCTCAGCGGTTGGTAGATTATTTAAGTGGAGCTACTTACGCTATTGACGGAAACATGGAAAAGATAGGGATGGGCATGTTTTTGTTTGCCCCGCCAGAAGTTAATATACATGTAAGGGACCTTTTTGGAGTAGGTGATTGAAAAGGGAAATGAGTCTTGGATGTGGAATACCTCCTGCAGTACGGCAGGGGGTATTTTTTATGACTAATTTTGTTCATTTGCATGTACATAGTGCTTATAGCCTACTTGATGGTGCCGGGCGGATTGAGGAAATTGTGTTGGCTGCTAAGAAACAAGGTATGCCGGCGGTAGCTCTAACCGACCACGGTGTTATGTATGGTTGTGTAGATTTTTATAAAGCAGCTCTGGCCCACGACATTAAACCATTATTAGGTTGCGAAGTGTATGTGGCCCCACGCACACGTCACGACTTTACGCCACGAGTGGACGATCGATTAAATCATTTGGTTTTATTAGCCGAAAATGAACGTGGTTACAAGAATCTGATGTCTTTAGTAAGCCGAGCCTTTTTGGAGGGATTTTATTATAAACCGCGGGTGGATAAGGAGCTGTTAGCCCAGCACAAAGAGGGCTTAATTGCGTTATCCGGCTGTTTAGCCGGGGAAGTTCCCGAACGTCTATTGGCCAATGATGAGGTAGGTGCAATTGAAGCAGCATCTATATATCGGGAGATATTCGGGCCGGAGAATTTCTTTTTAGAGCTCCAGGATCAAAACCTTCCACAGCAACCCGCCCTAAATAGGAATCTATTATCTCTAGCGCGAAAACTAGGCCTTGAAGTAGTAGCCACCAACGATGTGCATTATACTAACCGCGAGGATGCTGTCTATCATGATCTACTACTTTGTATTCAAACAGGAAAAAATGTACATGATGAAGAAAGATTACGCTTTCCCACCGATGAATTCTATTTCAAAAGCGAGCTTGAAATGGCCCGCATGTTTTCCGATATTCCGCAGGCTTTGACTAATACACGACTCATAGCCGATCGATGTCAAGTTAAGCTTGAATTAGGGCAGATTCATTTACCTTCTTTTCCTCTGCCAGCTAATTATACAGCGAGAACCTACCTAGAAAAACTATGTCGTGACGGATTGATACGCCGCTTCGGACGAGTAACACGGGAGCTTGAAGAACGTTTACTTTATGAGCTAAATGTTATTCATAAGATGGGATACTCGAGCTATTTCCTTATTGTTTGGGACTTTGTCCGATTTGCGCGTAGCCACGGTATTTTAGTGGGCCCGGGAAGAGGCTCAGCGGCTGGCAGTTTGGTGGCTTATACACTTGGTATTACCGATATTGATCCATTGGCACATGGGTTATTGTTTGAACGCTTTCTAAATCCGGAGCGGATCAGTATGCCGGATATTGATATTGACTTTGCCGATAACAGGCGTGACGAAGTCATTGAATATGTAGCGGCTACGTATGGAACTGATCATGTAGCGCAAATAATCACCTTTGGTACCATGGCCGCTAGAGCTGCGATTCGTGATGTAGGCCGGGCATACGATCTGTCGTATAATGATGTGGACCGTATTGCTAAACTGGTACCTGGCGAACCTGGGGTTACCTTAGCTACGGCCTTAACATCTAACCAAGAGTTAGCTCATTTGTATGAAGAAGAAGATTGGGTACGCCGCCTTATTGATGGCGCTCGCAAATTAGAGGGATTGCCGCGTCATGCCAGTACTCATGCTGCTGGCGTGGTTATTTCGGCCCGCCCCTTAGTCGATTATGTGCCTCTACAAAAGATAGGCGACGGTGTAGTCACAACCCAGTATCCATGGGAGACAATAGAGGAAATAGGTCTTTTAAAAATGGACTTCTTAGGTTTAAGGACATTGTCGGTTATACAGGAGACTAAGCGTCTAGTTGAGGAAAACCGCGGGCATAAACTGGATCTATCTTCGCTCAGCTTAGACGACCCGGCCGCGTATGAATTGTTGTCTTCAGGACATACGTTCGGCGTATTTCAATTAGAAAGCTCAGGAATGAGGGCTCTTATTCGAGAACTTAAACCGACGGGAATAAACGATCTTACGGCGTTGGTGGCTCTCTATCGCCCAGGTCCCTTAGGTAGTGGCATGGCGGAAGATTTCATTGCTCGTCGTCATGGCCAAAAAAAGGTTGAGTACCTGCACCCTGAGCTGGAGTCAATCTTAAAAGAAACTTACGGTGTCATTTTGTATCAGGAACAAGTGATGCAAATTGCCAGTCGCCTAGCTGGTTTTACGTTGGGACAGGCAGACCTGCTTCGGCGGGCTATGGGAAAAAAGAAACCTGAGGCATTAGCAGCTCAGCGGGAGCGTTTTTTAACTGGAGCTAGGCAGCAGGGAATAACGACGGACGTGGCCGGTCGGGTATTTGATCTGATGGAATACTTTGCTGGTTATGGGTTTAATAAATCTCACTCAGCAGCTTACGCTATGTTGGCTTATGAAACCGCTTACCTTAAAGCTAACTATAAAGCAGAGTTTATGGCTGCACTTATGACTAGTGTTATGGACGATACCGACAAAGTGGCACTATATGCCGAAGAATGCCGACGTATGGGACTCTCGGTGTTACCACCCGATGTGAACTTTAGTGGTGTGAATTTTTCGGTAGACGAAGGACAGATTCGTTTCGGTTTAGCTGCTATTAAAAATGCTGGTCGGGCAGCTATGAGAAATATAATAGCGACGCGAGAAGACAAAGGGCCTTTTAGATCTTTAGCCGATCTGTGTCAACGGGTAGACCTAAAAAGCATAAATAAGAGAACACTAGAAAATCTCATCAAAGCGGGAGCAACAGGCTCTCTAAATGGTAATCGCGCCCAGCAGTTGGCCATTTTAGACAAAGTGGTAGAGGAGGCCCAGGCATACCAACGTCAGCAGGTCGGTGGCCAGGGATTGTTATGGGAATCCCTACCTATTACCGTTATGGAAACGCCGCTACCTAATTTGCCGGAAGTGGCCGCAGAAACAAAGTTGTCTTGGGAAAAAGAAACGCTGGGGCTTTATCTTAGTGGCCACCCACTTACAGAAAATGCCCATTTGCTGGAGCCAATCGTAACGGTAAGAAGCAGCGAGCTGGCGGAGCTGTTACCGGAAACTCCGGTGGTGATGGGTGGAATTGTCACTGGGCTAAAGCAGATCACTACCCGCAAAGGCCAGCCCATGGCGTTTGTTACGGTAGAAGATTTAACCGGTAGCTTTGAGGCGGTGGTGTTTCCCCGTGTTTTTGTCGGTTGCTCTTGGCTCAAACGCGATTCACTAGTTGTTCTAACAGGCCGGGCTGCTGGCAATGAGGATGAATCGCCCAAGGTGCTGGTTAATAGCTTACTACCGCTGGCTGCTACTCAAGAGTTGTATTTGAGGATTAAAGAGCCCTCGGTCGTTAGCTTGGTACAGGCTGAACTGGCTGCTTTTCCTGGAGAGAGCCCTGTGCTGCTGTTTTTTGCTGCTGATAAACGCTTACTCAGGTTAAGTCAGGACTACAACGTCCGATTAGATGATAAATTGCTCTTTCGTCTTCAAGACTTACTGGGTAAAGGCAGTGTAGCGATCAAGGCCAAAAAGATGTTATAGTAAAAAGGAATTGGCTGTAGCCAAAGAGAATGATATAAACATCCTTGATAACGATAACCAAGGTTGTGTTGTTTAGGGGGGCCTTGACCAAGATGTGGACAGTTGTTTATGTTGCCCGCAATAGGATAGAGGCTGAACTTCTAAAAAATATTTTAGACCAGGAAGGGATGCTCGTTATGTTGCGGACAACAGGAATCCCACACTTAGGCAACGCTGGAAGTGTAGAGCTGTTAGTACCTTCATCTGAAGCAGAAGAAGCTAACGAGATATTACAAGGCAACTGGGGTTTTTAATTGGGAGAGTGATAATTTCGTGCGCAGAACAAAAATTGTTTGTACCATAGGACCGGCCAGTGAGCAGCTTACTATGATACGACAATTGCTATCGGCAGGAATGGATGTAGCCCGCCTAAATTTTTCTCATGGCGATTATGTTTCTCATAAAAAACAGATTAACAATTTGAGGGCTGCGGCTCAGGAGCAAGGTCGTCCATTGGCAATTTTGCTAGATACCAGAGGGCCGGAGATCAGGATAGGCACCTTTGCCAGTGGGCAGGTTACACTGATTGAGGGAGATGTTTTTACTTTTACCACTTATCCGGTGGTTGGGGACAGAACGCAGGTCCAGGTTATGTACAAACAGTTGCCCCAAGATGTCCACTCAGGCCAAATTATCCTGTTATCGGACGGGGCAATATCGCTTGAAGTGCTGGAGGTTACCGATGATGAGGTAAAATGTCGGGTATTAAACGGCGGGGTTTTATTAGATCGTAAAAAAATAAATCTTCCCGGTGGCAGTGTTTCTCTGCCAGCCCTGTCAGAGCAGGATATAGCCGACATTACTTTCGGTGTGGAAAACAAAGTGGATTTTATTGCTGCTTCGTTTATCCGCAAAGCACAAGATATACTAGAGATTAAAGCACTTTTAGAACGTTTACGGGCTCGCATACCGATAATTGCTAAAATTGAAAGTGGTGAAGGTGTCGAAAACATCGATACCATCTTGAAAGTAGCTGACGGGATAATGGTGGCTCGCGGCGACTTAGGAGTGGAAATACCGGCAGAGGAAGTACCGTTGATCCAAAAGTTTCTTATTGGAAAAGCTAATCGGTTGGGGAAACCTGTAATTACAGCTACGCAAATGTTAGAGTCCATGGTAACGAGCCCCCAGCCAACTAGGGCTGAAGCTAGCGATGTAGCCAATGCTATTTTAGATGGATCCGACGCGGTGATGTTGTCTGCCGAAACAGCCACCGGTAGATATCCGGTAGAGGCAGTCAGTTATATGGCTCGTATTGCTGAAAGAACGGAAAGCGCCCTAACATTTAATACTGGAAGAAAACGGGAGGAGCCGGACAATCACGTGAGTATTACCGATGCCATAAGTTATGCTACCTGTACGGCTGCACGAGCACTCACGGCATCAGCCATCTTGGTGTCCACCAGCTCCGGCTACACGGCCCGTATGATTGCTAGAAACCGTCCGGAGGCGCCGATTATTGCTATTACCCCGAGCGAGGTTGTGCTACGTCAACTTCTGTTGGTGTGGGGCGTCTTTCCGCAGTGGGCGAAAGATACGGCCAACACTGACGAGATGATAGATTTGGCTGTGGAAACAGCATTAGGCCACGGTTACATCAAAGAAGGGGATTTAGTGGTGATCACTGCCGGAGTACCTGCGGGTGTGGCGGGAACCACTAACTTAATAAAGGCTCAGATAGTCGGGGATGTGCTAGCTCGTGGCGTTGGAATTGGGCAGGTGGGGGTATCAGGCAGTGTCACGGTGTTAACAGATGCCGCTGATGGCGAGCGTAAGTTTAAAAGAGGTCAGATATTGGTGGCAGCGGCTACAGATAAAGACATGGTTCCTTTTATGGAACAGGCAGCAGCCATTATTGTGGAAGAAGAAGGACTTTCTTCTCATGCTGCTGTGGTGGGCCTTAATTTGGGTATTCCAGTGATAGCGGGGGTTGGTGACGCCCGCGGTTTACTGCACGATGGCATGGTAGTAACAGTAGACCCGGTACGCGGGCTAATTTACCGGGGCCGGGCTCAGGTACGGTAGAGGGAGTGAAGAGTGTGAACAGTGCCCGATCAAAATTAAAGGATGCAAAACGGATAATAGTTAAAGTAGGTAGTTCTACCTTAACGTACGATTCAGGGAAGCTCAACTTAGATAGGATTGAGCACTTGGTGCGAGAGTTAGCTGATTTGGCTCACAGTGGCTGTCAAGTGATTTTGGTAAGCTCCGGTGCTATAGCGGTGGGGCGGGCTCGACTAGGTATAACTCACCGGCCAAAAACTACGCCGGAAAAACAAGCCTTAGCGGCTGTGGGTCAAGGTATATTGATGCAGACTTACGAGAAGTTGTTTGCTGAATACGGCCTTACTGTTGGTCAGATTCTTCTTACCAAGGACGATGTCAACATTGATAAGCGCTATGAAAATGCCTGCAATACTCTTGAGTGGTTATTAAACTACGGAGTCATACCCATTGTAAATGAAAATGATACTGTAGCTACGGAAGAAATAGTAATTGGCGATAATGATACATTATCGGCTTACGTAGCAAAACTAGCCAAAGCAGACTTATTGGTACTACTATCCGATATTGAGGGTCTATATACAGCTGATCCACGGCAGGATCCAGAGGCTAGACTTATTCCTCTAGTAGAGGGGATTACGCCGGAAATAGAAGAATTAGCCAGTGGATCGGGTACTAACCGTGGTGTAGGTGGAATGATAACCAAAATAGAAGCGGCACGTATTGTTGCCTCGGATGCAATTCCGATGGTTATTGCTAGTGGTGAAAAACCAGGTTTGGTTAAAGCTATTGCAGCTGGGGAAGACGTGGGCACATTGTTTTTGCCAGCAGCGAAAAGTTAGACAAATTAAAACGAAATAGGAGGGCTAAGAAGTGGAGGAGGTTCTTAAGATCGGTCAAGCTGCTAAAGCTGCCAGCCGGATGCTCAGCTCTGCATCTTCCACCGTTAAGAATCAAGTTTTGGCAGCGATGGCTCAGGCTTTAATGAACTCGGAAGCAGATATTTTAAGTGCTAACAGGCTTGACATTGAGGCGGGCAAAAAGAAAGGATTGTCAGCAGCTCTAATTGATCGGTTAACTCTTACGCCAGATCGTATTCGGGGGATGGCTGATGGATTGAAAGTGCTTCAGGATTTGCCCGATCCCATCGGTGAGGTTGTATCCATGTGGAAACGACCCAACGGACTTCGTATTGGACAGGTGCGAGTGCCCCTCGGGGTAATTGGGATTATTTATGAAGCTCGTCCTAACGTGACGGTGGATGCCGCTGGTCTGGCACTAAAAGCAGGTAATGCTGTTATACTTAAAGGTGGCAGCGAAGCGATTAACTCCAACAAGGCTATTGTACGAGCACTTCGCCAAGCTATCCAGACCACAGGCTTGCCCGAAGGATGTATAGGACTAATAGAAGATACCAGTCGAGAAGCTACGACTGCACTTATGAAAATGAGCGAGTATTTAGATGTGCTCATACCGCGCGGTGGAGCTGGCCTTATTCAGGCTGTCGTGCAAAACGCTACTATTCCGGTGATACAGACCGGAGTTGGCAATTGCCATACCTATGTGGATAAATCGGCTGATCCAGATATGGCTAGACGGATAGCGGTTAATGCCAAATGTCATCGCCCAGGTGTTTGCAACGCTTGCGAAACGTTGTTGGTGGATGAGGGCATTGCTAAGTCGTTTGTGCCAGTTGTAGTAAAAGAACTTAAATCCAAGGGCGTAGAAGTACGGGGTTGTCCCCAAGTACAAGGGCTTTGCGTTGACACGGAGCCCGCTAATGAGGATGATTGGTATACTGAATATCTCGACTACGTTATTGCTATAAAGGTAGTAGCTGGCTTAGATGAAGCTATTGACCATATTAACAAGTATGGAACGGGCCACTCGGAAGCTATTGTTACTAGTGATTATGCTCAGACGCAGCGATTCTTAGAGGAAATCGATGCTGCAGCGGTATATGTTAATGCTTCCACCAGATATACTGACGGGTTCGAATTCGGGTTCGGTGCCGAGATGGGTATTAGCACGCAGAAACTTCATGCTCGCGGTCCCATGGGGTTAAAGGAGCTTACTACCATTAAGTATATTATTTATGGTAATGGACAGATCCGGGAATGAGTATGATGCCCACCGGATATTGTGTTAGTACAAATGTAGATGTGCGTTACGCCGAAACGGATCAAATGGGTGTAGTTTATTATGGTAACTATTTTACCTGGTTTGAAGTAGGGCGTAACGCTTTTTTCCAAAGTCTTGGTCGTTCGTACCGGAAACTAGAGGAGCAGGGATTGCTGCTACCAGTTGTGGAAGCTTCATGCCGTTATCAAATGCCAGCTAGATATGAAGATCAATTGACCATTACCACGGAACTAAAAACGGTCAGTGTGTCAAGGATCAAGTTTTCTTATATTATTAGGCGTAAGGAGACGCGAATAGCTACTGGAGAGACTACACAGGCTTTTGTGAGTAAAAGCAAAGGACGACCAGTGAATCTGAAAAAATATTTTCCCGAGTTGTGGGATTGCCTCCAGAGGCTGCCATTTGATAAGGTGGCGGAGTTGTAAACGATGCAGGAGAAGATTTTAATAGCTGATGTGGAGCAGCATGTTGTAGAGTTGCTCCGTTGCAATTTGGAACAGGAGGGCTATGTGGTAAGCGTTGCTAACTACGGTAGTGAAGTATTGGCATTGGCAGAAAGAGAGCGCCCCGATCTTGTTATTTTGGATCTGATGCTACCGGGGGTAGATGGCCTAGAAGTATGCCGGCTTTTGCGGCAGGTTAGCAATGTCCCGATTTTAGTTCTTACGTCCCAGCGCGAAGAAACGGACCTTCTTACGGAAAGCTTAGAGCTCGGAGCAGATGATTACGTTACAAAACCTTTTCATCTGCGGGAGCTTATAGCTAGGATTAGGGCTATTTTAAGGCGCAGTCGAGGTTGGGAAGCTATAGTACTGGAAGAAGTTAGGCACTGCGGTGATATTACTATTTATCCCGAGCAACACAAAGTGTTAATTGGCACTAAAGAGGTTGATCTCACAGCGAAAGAATTTGAGCTACTGGAACTGTTGACCCGGTATCCAGGTCGCGCGTTTTCTCGGGAGGAGCTGTTAAAGCATCTTTGGGGCTACGACTTTGTCAGCGATAGTCGCACGATAGATGTGCATATACGCCATCTGAGAGAAAAAATAGAAGTGGATCCTGGTAGGCCCAACTATATTAAAACCGTACGCAGCGTCGGGTATAAATTCGACGAACAAGGTAGTAGTTGAACCAGTTCGAGGGGGCAGTCAATAAATTGAAATGGGATTATCATGTTCATTTAGAATGCGGACCTTATAATACAGATTGGATGTATCGCTTCTTAGAAACTGGCCGATTAGCTGGTTTAACTGAAATTGGTTTTTCGGAGCATGCTTATCGCTTTCGGCAAACTGAGCGGATATGGCCCTGCTGTTGGAACTTAAAGGCCGAAGTAGATGCGGATAAGTATGTTTCCTTGGTGCAAGAGGCGAAAGAAGATGGCTTTCCAGTCAAACTGGGAGTGGAAGTGGATTTTGTGCCGGGCAAAGAGGAACAATTAGAAACTTTTATTAACCAATACCCCTGGGACTATGTTATCGGTTCAGTTCATTTTATTGACGATTGGGGATTTGATCGGCCGGATCAAGCATACCTATGGAAGCAAAAAAGCATTGAGGAGACTTACCGGCAATATTTTTTCTTGTTTAGGGAAGCAGCTAGCACCAAACTATTTGATATTATGGCTCACCCTGATGTGGTTAAAGTTTTTGGTTACCGACCCGAAGGTGGCTTAATTGATGAATACCTTCGTTCTGCTGATACCCTAGGGATGGTCGATGTATGTTTTGAGATCAGCACGGCTGGAATAAGAAAACCGGTGGGCGAACTATATCCTGCTCCTGAGTTTACCCAGGCGTTAGTACAGGCAGGCGTGGTTGCGGTAATAAACTCCGACGCTCACCGCCCTGAGGATGTAGGTCACGGTTTTGATGCCGCCTATACATTTGCCCGTGAGCATGGCATCAACCATCTAGCCCGCTTTGACGGTCGCCAGCGCTCACTGGTCCCAATTAATTTATGAATTCGTCTATAGGAAAATAATTTGACAGCTTAACTAAGAGAGCATATAATAGAGTACAAACTAAGCGTAGCGAAAACGATGCAGAGGATACGAAAGCCGTGTATAGGCCCCAGCGAGAAAGCGCCTTGGGTGTAAGTGCTTTTGGCAACTAAACGGCTTTATACCACCTTGAAGTGCCCACTGAAATAACAGTAGGTGGGGCCGGCTGAGGCCGTTAAACCTATTTTAAGGCGTCTTGGACGTAAACCAGGGTGGAACCGCGGAATTGCCCCGTCCCTTTTTGGGCGGGTTTATTTTATTTAGTAGGAGGTTACGAAGATGGCGAAGATTGCGGTGAGTTGTTTGGATCAGGTAGGACAGTTTAACCCTGGGACAACTATTTTGGAGATTATTAGACAGTTGTGCCCGGATCTGGTCAAAGAAGCTTTAGTAGCTGAGGTAGATGAGGTAGTTATGGACCTTACGGCTGAGATAACTAGTGACTGCCGGATAAAAATTCTTACCTGGGAAGATGAGGCTGGGCGACGTGCTCTAAGGCATAGTGCAGCCCACGTCATGGCTGAAGCGGTGACGAAGTTGTTTCCTGAAGCAAAATTAGCCATCGGCCCGGCGATTGATAACGGGTTCTACTATGATTTCGCTGTAAACGAACCGTTCACTCCTGAGGATTTGGAGAAGATAAGCGCTACCATGGAACAGATAATTTGCCGGGATGTAGCATTTAAGCGAAAGGAAATAGCCCGTGATGAAGCTCTTCATTATTTCGAGACTAAAGGTGAGCGATATAAAGTAGAGCTTATTAACGACTTACCTACTGATTCTCTAATTACCCTTTATCAGCAAGGTGACTTTGTTGATTTGTGCGCTGGACCGCACATCCCCAGCACCGGCTATATTAAGGCGTTCAAACTACTGAATGTTGCCGGTGCTTACTGGCGTGGGGATGAGAAGCGCGAGATGTTGCAGCGCATTTATGGCACAGCTTTTGTTAGTAAGGATGACCTTGAAGAGTATCTTAATCTGTTAGAAGAAGCGGCACGAAGAGATCACCGTAAATTAGGCCGTGAGCTAGACTTGTTTTCTATACAAGAGGAAGGACCAGGTTTTCCGTTCTTCCATCCAAAAGGCATGGTACTGCGCAACGAACTAGAAGCTTTTTGGCGCGAGAAGCATCGTCAGGCCGGTTACCAAGAGATCCGTACTCCTACTATTTTAAGTCAGGAATTGTGGCAACGATCTGGTCACTGGGATCATTATCAAGAGAACATGTACTTTACTAAAATAGATGACCGCGGTTTTGCCATTAAGCCAATGAATTGCCCTGGTGGTATTCTTGTTTATAAGAGCCGTAGTCATAGTTACCGGGAATTGCCGCTTAGACAAGCCGAAATGGGATTAGTGCATCGTCATGAACGTGCGGGAGCACTTCATGGACTAATGAGGGTACGGTGTTTTACTCAGGATGACGCCCATATTTTCATGATGCCTTCTCAAATAACCGAGGAGATAAAGGGCGTTATAGATCTTATTGATCACATATACCAGGTGTTTGGCTTTAGCTACGAGGTGGAGTTGTCTACTAAACCCGAAAATGCTATGGGTTCCGACGAAATTTGGGAAGAAGCCACGGCAGGACTGAAGAAGGCATTGGATGAAAAGGGAGTAGAGTACAGAATCAACGAAGGCGACGGAGCTTTTTATGGTCCGAAGATAGACTTCCATCTCCGGGACTGTTTAGGACGAACTTGGCAGTGTGGGACTATCCAACTGGACTTTCTAATGCCGGAATGCTTCGAGTTAGATTATATTGGTGAGGACGGGGAGAAGCATCGTCCGGTGATGATTCACCGTACCTGTTTGGGTAGCATAGAGCGATTTATTGGTATCTTAATCGAACACTACGCCGGCGCTTTCCCCACTTGGCTAGCCCCGGTTCAAGTGCGGATACTGCCCATTACTGATCATCAACTGGGGTATGCCAAGAAAGTTGCGGCTGAGCTAGACCAAGCAGGAGTTAGAGTGGAAGTGGACGAACGCAATGAAAAAGTTGGTTATAAGATCCGTGATGCCCAAGTACAAAAAATACCTTATATGTTGATAGTGGGTGCCAAAGAAATGGACAAGGGTACAGTATCTGTCCGTCATCGTGAACAAGGTGATTGCGGAGCTACTGTTCTTGATGACTTTATCAATGGCATTACGGAGGAAATAGTCGAGCGCCGCAGAGAAAGCGGAAGCTGGTGTTGATGAGACTTTGCAACTTTTGATTTCAAAAGCAGGCTTAAAACCCCGCAAAGACCGTGAAATTGGGCTTTGTGGGGTTGCTTTTTATAAAGCTCTCTTTTTGACTAAAATATAAGACTGAAATATCGCGTACTTGCAAGCTTACTACATGCAAGGTAAAATAAATCGAAGGGAAAAATTACATAAAAAATCTCCGAGCCTGTTTACCCTAAAGGCGATAAGCCTATGGGTCCAGGCCGATAGGGTTATGCTGGAAACGGTGTTGCCTCCCGGTATTGTGGAAAGGAGATGACGACATACAGCAGGGAACTTGTATAACGTCTTCTCCGAAGGCGTTTTTTATTTTGCCTAAAGGAGTGGTTGGGATATGGAGACTGTTAACAAACGGCCTTTTGGTAGGTACATACTATTTCTCTTGGGCCTGACATTGCTTACCGGTGTTGTAACCCTACTGGTACCGGAGACTGTGCATGCCGTGGTAGCTGATCTGGAAATAACCGGGCCCGGGCTTAAAGGAGAAGGGGTGATTATTAGCCAAGAACAGCTCCAGGGTAGTAAGCCCCTAACCTTATCAGATGGGACAGAGGTGGAACAATATGATGAATGGTACAGCTCCATCAACACTTGGCCCAGCAAGATTTGGTACAGGGGACAAGGAATTAGGTTAAAGGATCTTCTGAGTGCAGCCGGGGGCTTAAAAGAGGAAGCTAGCCTGATCAGATTTGTTTCCAGCGATGGTTTTAAAGTAACCTTTACGGTGCAGGAATTAGTAAATGAACCTTCCTTTCGTTTTCCCAACTTTATGGATACCGGTTTACCTGGCCATCTTCCCGGTGACCCTTCAGAAGCGGTGCCGGTAGAGCCCATGATTGCCCATAGGAGTTTTTCTGCCCACACGAAAGAAGAAATTATGGATGACAGAAAATTAGATAGTGCAAATGCGAACCATCTCCTTTTTGGGCAGCGGGCGGTAACCCATCAAAATAACGCCCGGTTTGCCAAATATGTAACCAAAATAGAGGTGCTTACCGAGGAGCTATCTAAATGGGATATGCCCAGAGCTGTTCCGGCACCAGGTGAGATGCCGGCAGGAACTGTAGTGGAGCTCTACAGCCCTGTTGGCGATGAGGACAAGGTCCACTACACCATAGACGGCAGCAACCCGACCATAGAAAGTCCTATGTATAACTGGGTTGCTAGTCGGTGGTGGTCGTCCCGCGGCCCAGAAAATCTAGCCGCGATTAACCGTCCCATTGAACTTACTGAAGACACAACCATCAAGGCGGTAACAATTGGACCGGGCAAAGCAGACAGCAATGTGGCTACCTTCACCTACAAGGTGACAGGGGACAAGAACAGTGTAAAGGAACCCTTTGCTGACATTGATGGTCATTGGGCCCAAAACAGTATAATTAAATTGGCTAATCTTGGCGCAATTAGTGGCAATCCCGACGGCACCTTTAGACCTGACAGTAATATCACCAGAGCCCAGTACGTTACGATGCTGGTGAAGGCCTTCCATGTTGAAAGTCAAGGGGGAAAGGTCTTTGCCGACACTGCATCACACTGGGCTAAAGACTATATCGCCGCGGCGGTAGCTGGCGGCATTGTCAGTGGATACGACAATAACAACTTTGGTCCTAACGATGATATTACCCGTGAGCAGATGGCTGTAATGGTGGCAAAAGCAGCCCAATTAATGCCACAGGCAGATGGTAAGACACCTTTTACAGACAGCGGCAGTATCTCCAGCTGGGCCATGGATGCGGTAGCCGCAACAGTAAACAGTGGAATCATCAGCGGTTATCCCGATAACACCATCCGTCCCCAGGGTAATGCTACCAAGGCTGAGGCGGTTACAGTGATTCTAAATGCCTTACGTTAACAATAGTATGGTCTGTGTTAAGAGGTGCACCCATATTGTCATCCTGAGCGACAGCGAAGGATCTGTTTGTTCCACAAACCCCTGAAGAGTTACATAATATGGGTACGGAGTAAGAGAGGAAGATATGATACAGCTTGCCAAGAGCAAACTCAAACTAAATAAAGAGTTCGGAAAGTCCCTGCTGATTGTATTGACACTGTTACTGTTCATTTTTTCATTGTTCCCGATGGCACCGGTATCTGCTCTTGCCGAACCCTCAGAGTACTTTGAGATTAGCGGCCCTGGGGTGACGACGCCAATGAGGTTCACCTTGGCCGAACTGGAGGCGATGGAACAATATGAGCATGTCTACAGTGCCATCAATACCTACCCGACCAAGCAGTGGTACATGGCTCGAGGGGTCAAATTAAGGGATTTACTGGCCTTGGCTGGACTCAGGGAAGAGGCAACACTCGTTCGGTTTTACTCCCGGGATGGCTATGATGTAACCTTTACAGTTAAAGAATTGTTGGCCGACAGGCGCTACTATTTCCCCGGGTTAAAGGAGAATCACCAAAGTGACGGCAGCATTCCCGGTTCGCCGGAAGATGCAAAGGAAGTAGAGCCGATTCTGGCTTTAGTTAGCGCCGAGGGGAGCGATAACCCTGATCATATGAATGATAAGGATACCCCGCTATTGGTCCTTGGACAGCGGGCCGTAACCGAACAGGTTAGTACTCTATTTGTAAAAAATATTAATAAGATTGAAGTTCTAACCAAAGACCCGGAACAATGGGATGAACCAAGGATGAATGTGCCTAATGGATCTACACTGCCCCCG
>JBMNSQ010000008.1:0-27739 GCA_050945275.1 bacterium
TCCGGACGCTGGCTACAATCAAACAGGGTTGCCTAGTGGCCATCGCTTTTTCTGAATTTACTTGGGGGACATTTTGTCAGTCCAAATGAGCATGTTTTGGGGTGACATTTTCACTGTCCCTTGACAGATACTTTGCCCCCAATTAGTTTATAAATTGCTAATGCCAAAATGAGCCGATTTTACGTAGATAATCGCTATTAATAACAAACACCCCGGCCTCTTAGAGAGACCGGGGTGTTCTGTCGTCCAACTAAGCTTGCAATGCTGCGCCCTTAGGGAAAAAGCACCGGCAGTATACCGCTTTAAGACTGTCGTTGTTTTTGCAACATCAGCTTTAACTCGGCATTACGTCTTTTTAAAGCAGATATAGTCTTCTTTAGTTCTTGTAATTGTGTTTGATGCCTTTGTTCAAAAAGGGTAAGCAAATTCATAAGAACACGACGTCCCAAGCGCAGCTCATCAATTCTTGCTCTTAGCTCGGCAACTTCCTGTTCTAGGGTTTTTTCACAAGAAGCAACATCTAGGCCGTTCAAAAAAGTCACCGCCTGCATATTAGTGGACAAGGTTACTTTAATGATATGCAGGTATTGTCAAATCTATGCGGCACAGGTCTACTGTAACAAAGTTATCATAATGCCGGCCGCTACGGCTGAACCAATTACACCGGCAACGTTAGGCCCCATGGCATGCATAAGGAGAAAGTTGCCCGGGTTCTCTTTTTGGCCCACTACCTGGGATACTCGAGCAGCCATGGGTACAGCTGATACTCCAGCAGAACCGATTAGAGGGTTAATTTTACCTCCAGACAGCTTATACATCAACTTACCCAAAAGAACTCCACCAGCAGTCCCACCAGAGAAAGCTACCAATCCCAAAGCTGTAAGTCCTATAGTTTTCAGATTTAGAAAGTTTTCCGCGCTCATAGTAGCCCCTACGGTAGTCGCCAAGAAAATGGTGACAATATTCATGAGCTCATTTTGGGCCGTCTTAGATAACCGTTCGGTAACACCACTTTCGCGTAGTAAATTACCCAACATAAGCATTCCTAAGAGAGGCGCAATGGCCGGTAGGAGCAAAGTAACAACTATGGTGCAAATAATAGGGAACAAAATCTTTTCTGTTTGAGAAACGACCCTAAGCTGTTCCATTTTCACCTGACGCTCTTCTTTCGTCGTTAATGCTTTCATAATGGGTGGCTGGATTAAGGGAACAAGTGACATGTAAGAATAGGCTGCCACGGCAATTGGACCTACCAAATGAGGCGCTAGTTTCATAGTCACATAAATAGCTGTCGGACCGTCAGCTCCGCCTATGATACCGATAGAAGCAGATTCACGAATAGTAAAGCCCATCAAATCGGCCCCTAAAAGAGCTATATAGACACCAATTTGTGCTGCAGCACCCATTAAAATCGTACTCGGATTAGCCAGCAAAGGACCAAAGTCCGTCATAGCTCCTACCCCTAAGAAAATAAGCGGTGGAAAAATCTCATGCTCAACACCAAAATATAATATCTTTAGTAGGCCACCTTCGTCCATAAGACCAGTGAGGGGTAAATTAGCCAGAACACAACCAAACCCTATAGACATCAAAAGCAACGGCTCAAATTTTTTAAAGATAGCGAGATACAACAGAATACAGCCAACAATAAGCATAACCACATTGCCCCAGGTTAACGCGCTAAGGCCGGTGCTGTGGGCGAGGGCGGCAAGACTTTCAAATATACTCATTTCTTCACTCCCCTGGTCCAACTCATGCCAAGTTCAGGAGCACATCACCTGTGTTTACTGACTGGCCTACGCTAACAAAAACTTCGCTGACTGTACCATCGCTGGGGGCCATAATTTCGTTTTCCATTTTCATAGCTTCCAGCGTTAAGAGTACATCACCCTGCTTCACCGTCTGGCCGGCTACAACCTTCACTGATAATATGGTACCAGGCATAGGAGCACTTACACTGCCAGCGCCAGCTTTAGGAGCAGCTTTGGGAGCCGGAGCTGCTTTGGGGGCTGCTTTAGGAGCCGGAGCTGCTGCCTTCGGGGCAGGAGCAGGTCTTTTATCGACTGGAGCTGGCGCCGCTACCTGAGCGCCGTCCCCGGTTTCCTCGACAACTACCTCGTATTGTTCGCCATTTACTGTAACCACAAATGTTCTCATGTTAGAATGACCTCCTTATGTGTGAGCGGTTAGAAATATTTTCGAGCCGTCCGGCCTGAGCCCAATTCTCGCTAGGCGCTAACCGGTTGATTGCACTTACCATTAGCTGAGTTGTTCCTTGATCGAGATAAGCGGCCAAAGCAGCTGTAATGGCAGCTATGACTTCAGGCGCAACACCCTTATCCTCAGCTGTCACAACTGGGATAACTTCCTCCGGGGCTGTCAAGGGTGGTTCCTCTAAGTTTTGTTTCTCAACACTAAACCACTTTAATACGTTAATCAATAAAGCAAGGCCCCCAAGCACGCCAAACACCGTGATCATGGAGAGTACTGTTAAAGACCAAGCATTGATTTGAGGTTCCATTTATTCACCTACTCTCTTATACAGGGATGTTACTATGCTTTTTAGCCGGGCGGCTTTCGCGTTTGGAAGATAAGGCTTCTAAAGCACAGGCTAGGCGTGGGCGTGTTTCTGCTGGATCAATAACATCGTCAATATACCCGCGAGCAGCAGCAATATAGGGGTTGGCAAAGCGGTTACGGTAGTCAGCAATTTTTTCTTGACGGGTGGCCTCAGGATTATCGGCTTCTGCAATTTCCTTACGGAAGATAATGTTGGCGGCACCGTCGGGCCCCATGACGGCAATTTCCGCTCCAGGCCAAGCAAATACTTGGTCAGCCCCTAAATCACGACTACACATGGCTAGATAGGCGCCTCCATAGGATTTACGGACAATAAGAGTTATTTTGGGCACAGTAGCTTCGGAATAAGCAAATAACATCTTTGCGCCGTGACGGATTATACCCCCGTACTCCTGGTTGGTACCTGGGAGGAAACCTGGTACATCAACAAAAGTGATGACCGGAATGTTAAATGCATCGCAGAATCGAATGAACCGTGCCGCCTTGTCAGAAGCGTTAATATCAAGACAGCCAGCCAATACCCGTGGTTGGTTAGCAATAATGCCTATGCTATAGCCATTCAAACGGGCAAAGCCAGTAATAATATTGGTTGCATAGTGTTCTTGAGCCTCAAAAAACACTCCGTCATCGACAACACGAGTTATGACGTCTCTCATGTCGTAAGCCCTATTTGATTCAAGAGGTACTATCTCCCGAAGGGACATATCCACTCGGGTTGCCGGATCCGCTGTTTCATTACGCAGAGGGGACTCTAAATTGTTGTCAGGTATATAGGATAGTAATGTCCTCACCTGCTGGAAGCATTCGTCTTCATCAGCAGCCATATAATGAGCAACACCGCTTATTTTGTTATGGGTAGCTGCACCACCTAGCTCCTCCGGTGAGACATCTTCACCAGTTACAGCCTTTATTACTTGTGGCCCAGTGATAAACATGTTAGCACCTTGGGCCATAAATACAAAGTCGGTTAAAGCCGGAGAATACACAGCCCCGCCAGCGCACGGACCCATGATAATAGATATCTGAGGAATAACTCCAGAAGCGATAGTATTACGGTAAAAAATTTGACCATAACCGGAAAGAGCATCCACGCCTTCTTGAATGCGTGCTCCGCCAGAGTCGTTAATGCCAATTAGAGGTGCTCCGGTTTTAAGAGCCAAATCCATAACGTGGGTAATTTTCTTAGCATGCATTTCACCCAGCGATCCGCCCATAACAGTAAAATCCTGCGCAAAAACGTAAACCAAACGACCATCGACTGTACCATAGCCAGTTACTACCCCTTCTCCTGGGGTTTCGACATCGGCCATACCAAACTCAGCGCACCGATGCTTAACATGCATATTAAGTTCAACAAAACTATTTTCATCTAGCAGTCTCTCTATGCGCTCTCTGGCAGTGAGCTTGCCCATTTTATGCTGTTTAGCTATGCGTTTCTCACCACCGCCAGCCAATGCTGTAGACCGTCTGGCAGCGAGATCTGCTAAGAGTTCCTTTGTCAAAACTGCCACCTCCTGATGCACTAATCGTCAACGCCAAAAGCGTTCACGTCTATTCATGTCGTAAAAATAGGTAGGATTATTTTTGTCGCTCACAGATTTCCAACAACACGCCGCCTGTAGCCTTGGGATGAATAAAAGCTATTTTAGCACCACCCGCTCCACGACGCGGCTGTTCGTCGATAAGCCTTACTCCAGCTGCTTTTAACCTCTCTAGCTCTTGTTCGATGTCATCCACCGTAAGAGCTATGTGCTGAATTCCCTCCCCCCTTTTCTCGATAAATCGAGCTATCGGACTATCAGGCGAGGTTGGCGCTAATAGCTCAATTTCGCTGCCCCCTACTGGCAGAAATGCCGTTATTACTTTTTGCTCCTCTACTTCCTCAGTATCAACTACTTTAATTCCCAATACATCTTCATAGAAGTGAGTAGCTTCATCAAGATTTGAAACCGCAATACCTATATGATCAATGTTGGTTATCAATATGTTTCCCCCCTTTCCAGTTAAAGTATAGCTGCTCTTCTAAAGTATACGGGTCAACCTTCTTGCTAGCAAGGTCGTCCCAAACCTGGTTGCCATGTTGGCTAGACCAAAGCTCAGTCACATCTCGTCTAATACGCTCCGTTAACCGTTGCAGCACCGCTTCTTTTTGGCGGGCTGTCCGTTTTTCAATTAAGAGGTTATTCTTTTTTAAAGAAACTAAGTGATTCTCGAGAGCTGTAACTAACTCTGAAATGCCTTGACCAGTGGTGGCCACAGTGGTTATAACCGGTGGGCGCCAATCACCATGTGAACCTAAATCTAGCATGTTTTGCAGTTCTATTACTACTCGTTGACTGCCGGGAAGATCCGCCTTGTTAACAGTAAATACATCACCTATTTCCATAATCCCAGCCTTACTGGTCTGTATATCGTCGCCTAGGCCAGGCACAGAGACTACCACAACTGTGTCAGCGACCTGCACTATATCCACCTCTGATTGCCCAACCCCCACTGTCTCCACCAAGATATAGGGAAAACCAGCTGCATCTAATAATTGCACTGATGCATAAACAGCTCGAGCAAGCCCTCCGAGACTCCCTCGCGTACCCATACTACGGATGTACACACCGGGATCGCTGGCCCACCGCTGCATGCGAATTCGATCTCCTAAGATAGCGCCGCCAGTAAATGGGCTGGTAGGGTCAACAGCTATAACCGCCACTTTATGGCCACGGGCACGAATCTCTTTAATCATACCATCCACTAAGCTGCTTTTGCCAGCCCCCGGTGGGCCGGTCAGGCCAATAATGTGAGCCTGACCGGTTTGGGAATATAGTTCCTTTAGTGCCTGAAACCCATCTGATAGCTGATTTTCCAGAAGGCTAATCACTCGGGCTAATGCTCGGCGATCACCGGCGAGGATCCTGTCGGACCATGTGGTATTATTGTTGTTACCGAGAGTCTGCGTCACTGCCTAACATGCTCCTTAATATAATCAATAGCTACCGAGGTAAGTGTCCCTGGAGTAAATATTTCACTAACTCCAGCTTTCTTAAGCCCAGCAATATCCTCTTCCGGTATAATGCCTCCGCCGATGACCAATATATCGGCTGCATTTTGTTCTTTTAATAGTCGAGTGACTTCTGGAAACAAATAATTATGGGCTCCGGATAAACAAGACAGTCCAATTGCATCGACGTCTTCTTGGATAGCTGCTGCTACAATTTGCTCCGGGGTTTGCCGGAGTCCGGTATACACAACCTCCATACCGGCATCGCGCATAGCCCGTGCTAGGACCTTGGCACCTCGATCGTGCCCGTCTAGCCCTGGCTTAGCAATTAAAACCCTAATCGGGCGTTCCATACTAACTACACCTCCTAAAAGATTGCCGAAGGTTCGTATTCGCCAAATACTTGGCGGAGCACATCACATATTTCTCCTAGGGTGGCATATGTCCGCACCGCTTCAATTATTGCCGGCATAAGATTAGCATCAGTCTGTGCTGTTTGACGAAGTTGGTCTAGCGCTACTTCAATCTTAGCGTCATCTCTTTGCTGCCGCAGTTTCTTCAGTTTATCTGTCTGCCGCATTTCCACTTCCGGCTTCACTTTTAAGAGTTCTGGCCGCTTCTCATCTTCTACCTGGAACTTATTAACACCGACCACTATACGGGTATTAGATTCCACTGACCTTTGATAGGCATAAGCACTTTCTTGAATTTCGCGTTGGATAAAACCTTGCTCTATAGCCGCTACCGCTCCCCCGAGGTCGTCGATTCTCTCAATGTAATCCATTGCCCCTTGTTCTATCTGGTTAGTCATTGATTCCACCACGTATGATCCTGCAAGAGGATCAATGGTAGAAGTAACTCCACTTTCATGGGCAATAATTTGTTGAGTACGGAGGGCGATGGTTACCGACTCTTGCGTAGGTAACGATAGTGCTTCGTCTCTTGAGTTAGTATGGAGCGATTGGGTACCTCCTAATGCAGCCGCCAGTGCTTGCAGAGTAACGCGGATAATATTGTTATCCGGTTGCTGTGCAGTAAGAGCACAGCCAGCTGTTTGAGTATGGAAGCGCAACATAAGGGAACGCGGATTTTTGGCACCAAACCGCTCTTTCATAATCCGAGCCCAAAGACGCCTGGCAGCACGGAATTTGGCTACTTCCTCCAGCAAATCCATTTGGGCGTTGAAAAAAAAGGATAACCTCGGAGCAAAATCATCAACATCCAGGCCAGCTTTTACCGCAGCTTCAACATAAGCAATGCCGTCGGCTATAGTAAAAGCTACTTCTTGAATTGCCGTGCAACCGGCCTCACGAATGTGATACCCACTAATGGAAATAGTGTTCCATCTAGGCACGTTTTCCGAACAATAAGCAAAAATGTCTGTGATAAGGCGCATACTTGGCTTGGGCGGAAAAATATATGTTCCTCGAGCTACATACTCTTTGAGAATATCGTTTTGAATGGTGCCAGCCAGTTTATTTGAGGAAACTCCTTGTTTTTCCGCTAAAACGATATACATGGCCAGTAAAACGGCTGCCGGCGCATTGATAGTCATAGAGGTACTTACTTTATCCAATGGGATACCGGAAAATAACGTCTCCATGTCAGCTAAAGAATCAATAGCAACTCCCACTTTTCCTACTTCGCCGTGGGCTAATGGATGGTCGGAGTCATATCCTATTTGGGTAGGCAAGTCGAAAGCTACGCTAAGTCCCGTTTGGCCTTGATCTAATAGATATTGATACCGTTTGTTCGACTCCTCCGCTGTCCCAAACCCAGCGTATTGGCGCATGGTCCATAACCGGCCACGGTGCATGGTTGGCTGAATTCCTCGAGTAAATGGGTATTCACCAGGAAAGCCAATGTCTTGTTGGTAATCTGAGTCGGCTAGGTCAAGTGGTGTATAGAGTCTTTCCACCGGCTGTCCTGATAAGGTTACGAATTCTTCTTTACGCTCCGGAAAGCGGGCCGTGGCTTTAGCCACTACCCCGGCTTCCCAAGCATCCATAGCAGCTTGCAGCTGTCTCAGGTCCGCCGTCATCTCATTCACCTTCCCTTTGAATCAGGTCCTGGGCCGCTTCATACCCAGCCATTAATGCTTGTTTGTTCAAATCTCTGGTACGCGGCGGTACCCGGTCCAGTACCGCTATCTCAAGCGATTCCTTGGTAACAATATTGGTGACACCGCCAATAATCCCCAAAGCCACAATGTTGGCTACAATGGCCCGGCCAATTTCGGTTGCGATTTCCGTAATAGGTACCGAATAAACCTTCCCACCAAACTCTGGTGGTATCTCAACTAGCCCACTATCGAGAATAAGAACACCATTGGGACGCGTGTCAGCGGCGTACTTATCGCAAGCTTGCTGGCTCATGGCTAAGCATAAATCCGCTTGGCCCACTTTGGGATAGTCAATTTCACCGTCAGCTATAATTACCTCCGCCCGACTGGCACCTCCACGAGCTTCCGGGCCATACGACTGACTTTGCACGGCGTTTTTACCATCTAAAATAGCTGCTTCGGCTAAAATAATGCCAGCAGTAATAAGGCCTTGACCACCGAATCCACTAAGGCGTAGTTCCAGTTGTTTCATTCTGCTTCCCCCCTGGCTTTGGCAATGACCTCTTTTTCGTACACTGCCGTATACTCAGGAGCCTCTTCGCGATGAAATTCACCAATTAAGAACTTGCCCACTAATTGTTCCGAACTCATCTTAGCAGCAGCTTTGACCGGAACAGCGTGTTCCTGTTGCCATTTAAGCATATCCACTGCCGATGGGAACTTGTTCTTACGACCATAGTACATGGGGCACTGGGTGATAACCTCAATAAAAGAAAAACCTTTGTGCCCAAGCCCAATGCCAATATAATCCGCCATCTGACGAGCATGGTAAGTAGTACTTCTGGCTACATAAGTACCGCCAGCAGCTTCCACAAGTTTACAAAGATCAAAGTTTCTGTCTATAGATCCATACGGTGCAGTGGTAGCATAGCTGTGTGTTGGTGTAAGTGGCGAAAACTGACCGCCGGTCATACCGTAAATGTTGTTATTAAACACAACCACCGTTAAGTCAATGTTGCGCCTGGCAGCATGTATTAAGTGATTACCACCAATAGCTGAACAATCGCCGTCACCAGTTAAAACTACTACGTTCAGATCCGGATTGGCCATTTTCACGCCGGTAGCATAGGCTAAAGCTCGTCCGTGGGTGGTGTGAAGAGTATCAAAATTCATATATCCTGGTGCACGCGAGGAGCAACCAATACCTGAAACAATGACTGTCTTGTTTTGGTCAAAACCAGACTTATCTAAAGCCCGTATTACAGCCCCCATTATAATACCATTACCACAACCAGGGCACCAAATATGAGGTAGCTTACTACTACGGGTATAGCGTTCCACTAATTCCTTAACGGACATCTCCAGTCACCTCCTGGACCCGGGCCATAATATCCTGAGGAGTAATAAGTTCGGCATCAATACGGTTCAAGCTAATTACAGATGCACGACCTCTGTTTATACGCTCCACTTCCAGAACCAACTGGCCTAAATTCATTTCAGCGACAATTACTGTTTTGGCTGTCTTAAGAACGCTATCCATCGCTTTAACAGGGAATGGCCAAGCTGTAATCGGACGTATCAGCCCCACCTTCATTCCTTGAGCACGAGCTTCCTTTACAGTGGCGCGGGCTGAACGAGCAACGGAACCAGCTGCGACAATAATTGTTTCAGCATCTTCAGTCTCAAATAACTCCGCCCTGGCAATACTAGGCTGCCTTTTTTCTATTTTGGCTATCAAGCGACGAAGTAAAGAGTCGCCATCTTTACCTTTACCGCTGGGAAACCCCGTTTCGTCATGCACTAAACCGGTAACGTGAAAACGATATCCGTCGCCAAAAGCTGGCATAGGTGGTACTAGATTGGGTTCCGGCTTGTAAGGTAAGAAAACTTTTGGGTCTTCTGTTGGTTTAACTCGGTTTATTATTGTTATGTCTTCTTCTGTCGGCAACTCTACGCGCTCACGCATATGACCAACTACTTCATCCAGTAGGATGATAACGGGAGTCCGTAGTTCTTCCGACAAATTAACTGCTTCCACTGTAAGATCGAACGCTTCCCTTACGGAAGACGGCATTAGCGCTATTGCTGGATGGTCACCGTGGGTCCCCCACCGGGCTTGCATAATATCTCCCTGGGCCGGTGATGTTGGTAACCCGGTACTAGGACCATACCGTTGAACATTGGCAATAACACATGGCACTTCAGTTAATGCAGCAAAACCGATATTCTCTTGTTTTAATGAAAAACCAGGTCCAGAAGTCGCAGTCATAGACTTTAGGCCGGCTAAGGAAGCTCCGATCACGGCTCCCATACTGGCTATTTCATCTTCCATTTGAATAAACTTACCACCGAATTTAGGCAGTTCTGCTGCTAAACCCTCGGCAATTTCAGTAGACGGGGTAATTGGGTAGCCGGCAAAGAAACGTACCCCGGCGGCAATAGCCCCCTTAACACAAGCTTCATTGCCGGAGAGAAGTTGTGCTTTACGTTCATTTGGTACTGCCATGCTAATTCCCTCCCAAACTAATGGCGAAATCAGGACACCGCAGTTCACAAAGGCCACAACGAGTGCAGACCTTAGGGTTAGAAACTATTGCTTTTTTATCTTCCCGTGCCGCCAATGCCTTGGTTGGGCAAAAGGCAATACATATACCGCAGCCTTTGCACCATTTCTCGTTTATTTCGATAAAGGTAGCCTTGCTGCTCACAGAATATTCACCCCTGTCTTTCTCAGGTCTTCTTCTTGAAATCCAAAAAAAAGCTTCGTAGCATACTTAGCGATCCCTGGTCAACACGATATTTAAGCTCAATAATCTCCTTGTTGGGGGCAGAAGCAAGCACTTCGCCAATTCGATTGCTAACTGCAGCAACCGCATCTGCAGTCTCTAGAACCGAAGCTAAGTCTTCATCGGCGGTAGAAGACACCAAAGTAACAGTAGATATGCCTGAGCGCCTAAGAGAAGCCTGTACTTGGCTAACAAAAGTATGACTAGTACAAACTAAGGCCAGGGTGCTATGCTCTGGTAACCGTGCCATCTGGACAATAGTCTCCAACTCTAATTCTAAGGCTATTCCTATAATAGGAGTGGTTAAGGGTTGAACCAGACTCTCTAATTCATCGATCTTTATTAAGGTGGTGACTATTAGATCCTGATGGGCTAACTTTTCTCGTGCCAACTCTGGATTATCCTTTATAGCCTCCATTAGGAAAGGGAGTATCTTAATTTCAGATAGCGGTAGAAGTTCCCGCTGAAAATAGTAAATTTGTTCTTCTGAAGTTCCCACGAAGGCAAGGTTAATAATCCCGCGAGACTCTTTTCTTTCTAATGCTCTGGAGGTAGCTAAAGACAAAAAATCATCGGGACTAAATCCGAGCTCAGCTGCCTCCTCCAATGCTAGATCAATAACTTTTAGCAGGCGTCCTTTACGTCCAGTTTTCTCTTTTTCTAGACTGTCTCCGGCAACAAAAGTACCTCGGCCTTGCAGTGAAATAAGCATCTGCTCTGCCTCAAGTTCTTTGTAAGCAGCGCTTACCGTATTGCGGCTTATACCAAGCATTTCTGCCAGATCCCTTTCCGTTGGCAGTTTAAACCCTGCATCCCAGATTCCGGCAGTAATAAGACTACTTATCTGTTGACTTAATTGAACATATAGAGGAACTCCACTTTTGGGGTTAATTTCTAGGCCTAGGTTTTTCGCCACCATGTCCTTCACATCCCACAACTAATTAGGTTTGGTCATCCAATAAAGCAATCAATAGTACCAATTACAACAAGCAACAAAGCTACTTTCTAAACCCAGCCCCTACCGCCCCCTTTCTTTAATAATTGGCACCAAGGATAGGTCCTTGGTACCATAGGCACTCTTTCTATCTTCGCTATCTAATAGTAAAATCCTGCTATTAAAAACAAATAAATAGCAGGTTTTTTATTTATCAACTTCATCAGGAAAAATCATCTCAATAGGCTGATTATAGTCAGTGAATACCAGTTCAATTAAAAGAGTATCTTCTTGCTCCTTGTTTGTACCATATAAGCGGAGCTGCTGGACCTGGCAGTCTGGATAATTTACAAAGCTTTCCAACTTAAAGTCGGAAAAGAAAATCTCCCAGTAAGAATAAGTAATTTCATCAAGTTCAGTATAAAAGTGGTAAACCTTTTTCCCTTTGTCTCGCTTGCAACTGATTAAGTTAAAATTTTGTGCTGTTAAAAAGTCAACAATGGGGCTTGTTGTAAAGAGGACGGCTTCCGTAACTAAGCTAGGAGCAGCCGTCGACTTCTTCCATTGATTATTCGCTGGGTCAAGAAATGTAAGTTCTCCATCTTTGTGATAAAGATCCAGTTTGAAATCATAACTACTGCCTTGCAGATGATAGCAATCAGGTTGGGTAAACTCACCTACTATTTTACTTACCATATTATCTCGGCGATCGATCACCGTCCGAACCGATAACCGAAACCGGTAGCTGGTGGCTTCTGCCAATCCTGTTTGTGCCAATTGGACAACAGTCTCCGGGTCTGGGCCTGGCGCCCGAAAACAAAGGACAGCAAACAAAAGAAGGACAACTGCTACTAAGATCGACATTACCGAACGTCGCCCTAAGATTAGATAAGAACGCATATTCCTCCCCCCTATGAGACAGTTTATTGTCCCAACAAAGGAGTTTAGAACAGGCATCTTGCTTTTAATTCTGTAACAATTTCCTCGCTTACCACATATGTTCCCAAGTTCCGATCTTTACGGCTATTGCCATGAAAATCGCTGCCTCCGGTAGGGACTAGGTTATATTCTTTCGCTACACGCTGAAGGTTAGTTATTGTTACCTGGTCGTGTTCTGGATGAAACACTTCTATTCCCTGCCACCCTAAATTCAATAATTCGCCTAGGTATCGCTTGGGAAAGAGACCGGGATGAGCCATTACAGCTACACCTTTACTTTGGTTAATTAACGTAATCGCTTCTTTTGGCGACAGCTTAGTTCGAGGTACGTAAGCGGGTCTTCCTTTCTCAAGATATAACGCAAAGGCTTCCGAGACTGATTTGACATATCCCAAGTCCACCATAACCCGTGCGATATGGGGACGGCCGATAACATCGCCTTGTACATGCTGTTTCACCTGACTCCAGTTTAGATCCAGACCAAGAAATTGTAGTTTTTGAACCATTTCTAAGGCCCGCTTGTGCCGATGTTGGCGCAACTCCTCTAATTTGGAACATAACAAACTTTGATTCGGCTTGATGAAATACCCTAGAATATGTACTTCGCTATCTTGGTAATCCGTACTAAGCTCAACTCCAGCAATAACTTCAATGCCATATTTTTCTCCCGCCAGGTAAGCTTCTTTTATCCCGTCGACAGTATCGTGGTCCGTTAATGCGATAGTAGATAATCCCAAAGAGGAAGCTCTCGCCACTATTTCAGTAGGTGATAACTCACCGTCGGATACTGTACTATGTATGTGCAAATCGGCAGGCAACTATTATTCTCCCTCCCTGCATCACATTTTACTTAAGCTATAGTTCGACACAACCGTTCAATGCGTAAAGTACGACCAGTTACAGGGTCAATATCGGCCCAAACCCCCATAATTTCTACGTCACCGGACGCTAAGTTAAACCGAGCCGGAAGTTGGCTAAGAAACCGCTCAATAATAATTCCCCGGTCCACCCCCAGTACACCATCACGAGGACCAGTCATCCCAATATCGGTTATATAGCCAGTACCATTAGTTAAAATGCGCTCATCAGCTGTTTGAACGTGAGTGTGAGTACCAAAAACTAAGCTTGATCGTCCGTCAACATACCAACCAAAGGCAATTTTTTCAGAGGTCGCCTCTGCATGAAAGTCAATAATAATTATATCCGATTGCGGTCTTATTTCTGGTAACAAGGCATCGATAGACCGAAAGGGGCAGTCTAAACATTCAAGAAACGTTCGGCCGGCTAAGTTAATTATAGCCACCCGAATATTTTTATCGTTGCGCCAGATAGTCCAGCCGCGGCCTGGCGCTCCAGAAGGGTAATTTGCTGGACGAATCAACCGCTCTTCCTGTTCTAGTACGGGATATATTTCCCTCTTTTTCCAAATATGATTCCCACTTGTAATAATATCTACCCCGGACGCCCATAGTTCTTCGGCTACTTGTTTAGTCAAACCAAAACCGCCAGCGGCGTTTTCCCCATTAGCAACAACTAAATCAAACCTTAGTTCCTTTCTTAGCTCAGGCAAAAATCGGTTTAAAGCTTGTCGTCCTGGTTTGCCCACTACGTCACCTATAGCTAGAACTCGCATTTTTTACCCCCTAACCCATATCCGTAGTGATATGACCATGGCCCTGTCTAAGCTATATCATATCGCATTGCCCAAGGATACATAAAAAGTAGGCTGATAATCAGCCTACCTACTTAGCGTATTCTACTGCCCGTGTTTCCCGAATAAGGTTAATTTTAATTTGCCCTGGATAATCTAATTCGTTTTCGATACGATGAACAATATCTCTGGCCAGACGCACCATTCCCAAGTCGTCAATTTTTTCCGGTTTGACCATAATACGGACCTCTCGACCAGCCTGAATGGCATAAGATTTGTCCACACCCTCGAAAGAATCAGCGATGCCCTCTAGCTTCTCTAGGCGTTTGATGTAGGCTTCTAAAGTCTCGCGCCTAGCACCAGGGCGCGCCGCTGACAAAGCATCCGCCGCCTGAACCAGCACAGCCTCTACTGTCTTTGCCTCGATATCATCGTGATGGGCAGCAATGGCATGAACTACCTCCGGTGACTCACCATACTTTTTCGCCAGATCAGCCCCAATATCCACATGTGGACCTTCTACCTGATGATCCACTGCTTTTCCAATATCATGAAGAAGACCTGCTCTTTTTGCTAGCACAACATCTGCCCCTAGCTCAGATGCCATAATACCAGCTAAATGACTAACCTCCATAGAATGTTTCAGAACGTTTTGTCCATAACTAGTGCGAAATTTCAAGCGCCCCAGTAGACGAACAAGCTCTGGATTAACATTGTTAACGTTGGTGTCGAAGGTAGCTTGCTCACCTTCTTCACGAATTTTATTGTCGATCTCTTTCTTGGTCTTCTCTACCATCTCTTCGATTCGGGCAGGATGGATTCTGCCGTCAGCGATTAGTTTTTCTAGCGCTATCCGCGCTATTTCACGGCGTACTGGATCGAATCCAGAGATAATGACTGCTTCCGGAGTATCATCGATTATAAGGTCTACTCCGGTAATGGTCTCTAAAGCTCTAATATTCCTGCCTTCCCTTCCAATGATTCTACCTTTCATCTCATCATTGGGTAGAGTAACTACTGACACAGTAGCCTCAGCTACGTGGTCCGCAGCACAGCGCTGAATAGCCTGAGTAATAATCTCTCGAGAACGTTTGTCGGCTTCTTCTTTAGCCTCTGTCTCAACATTCTTGATGAGCATTGCGGTTTCATGACGAATCTCATTTTCCACATTGGCCAAAAGAAGATTTCTTGCTTCCTCAGACGTCAAGCTGGATATCCGTTCTAATTCCTGCAGTTGGGCCTGATAAATCTCTTCCAATTTCTCCTGCTTTGTTTGCAAGGTCTTTGTTCTTTTCTCCAATAGCTCTTCTTTTTTTTCTATGCTTTCCAATTTTCGATCCAACGTTTCCTCACGTTGAACCAAGCGCCGTTCTAGACGTTGTAATTCCGCGCGGCGTTCGCGATTTTCACGGTCTTGTTCTTGACGCACGCGATGGGCTTCTTCTTTAGCTTCTAACAATGCTTCGCGCTTCTTAGCTTCTGCATCTTTGCTTGCTTCATCCAAAATACGACGAGCTGCTTCTTCAGCTGAAGCAATTTTTGCTTCAGCAATATACTTACGTGCCGCATAACCTATAAGGAATGCTAGCAATGCTATAACAATAGAAAAGAATGTCGTTGGGTTAGAAAAAATACCTTTCACCTCCTTTATGTAAAAGAAGCCGAGTGAATACTCGGCGCAGGTATGCCATACCATGAGACAGAACCTCATATTGTATAGTCAAGCATACTTAAGCCCACAAGTTCATTGTAAGTTAACCTGTTTCTGTTGTCAAGAAGCACCAATTAATACACTAAAATAGCTCTCGCAAGCAACAATTTACGCTTTCTAGGTCGTAGCCACGGCGCAACAGGTAATTTCCTAAACGAGCCAGTTTCTTTTGGGGCTCAATATGGGATAATGTCCCTAGTTTTCTTCTCGCCTCTTGCAAACATAACCTCTGCACCAAGTCAGTATCCACAGAGCCCATAACTTGGTTTACGATTTCCACATCTATGCCTCGTTGCCGTAATCGCTGCTCAATCCGTCGCGGTCCCAGATACCGCTCCTTTAGATAGCGCTCCATTTCGCGAGCAGCTAGCTCGGGATCGTTAATGTAGCCATATTCCTCCATTGCCTGTAATGTGCCCAAGCAAACATTAAGGTCAAACCCTTTTTCGAAAAGCCGCTTCTTAAGTTCCGCTTTACTATACGAGCGTCGACTAAGTAACTTAAAGGCATAACTCTTGGCAGCGTTCAAAGACTCTGGCTTAGTAGTACGAGTAACCTTAAACACATTTATTCCTTAGCAGGATCAGAATCGGCCGTGGATTCCGCCTTGGCTGATCCAATATTAAAAGCCTCTCTAACGGCGGCTTCAATAGGCTCGCGTATTTCAGGATTATTTCGCAGGAACTCACGAACATTGTCTTTACCCTGACCCAAGCGCTCGCCCTGATAGGAGAACCAGGATCCGCTCTTGTCGACGATTTCTTGTTGAACCGCCAGGTCAAGAATGCTGCTTTCTCGAGAAATGCCTTCACCATAAATTATGTCAAATTCAGCCTGTTTAAACGGTGGCGCGACCTTATTCTTTACGACTTTCACCCTAGTTCTTGTTCCGTAGACATCGGTACCGCGTTTTAGTGATTCTAGTTTTCGAACCTCTAAACGAACTGAAGAATAGAACTTAAGAGCTCGTCCACCTGGAGTTACCTCCGGATTACCAAACATAATTCCAACCTTTTCTCTTAATTGATTAATAAAAATAGCGGTAGTACGAGACTTACTTATAACCCCTGCTAGCTTACGCAAAGCTTGAGACATTAGCCTGGCTTGCAGGCCTACATGGGTATCACCCATATCCCCTTCGATCTCAGCTCGAGGTACCAGTGCCGCGACCGAGTCCACAACTATAATATCTACCGCACCGCTACGAACTAGAGCTTCGGCAATATCAAGGGCTTGTTCCCCTGTATCCGGTTGTGATATCAAAAGATCATCGGTATTAACTCCTAAGTTATGAGCGTACACTGGGTCAAGAGCATGTTCAGCATCGATAAAAGCAGCCGTTCCACCCATTTTTTGAGCCTCAGCAATCATATGAAGGGCTACAGTAGTTTTCCCAGAAGATTCTGGGCCAAAGATCTCAACAATACGCCCCCGAGGAATTCCACCTACCCCTAAGGCAATATCTATACTCAGACAGCCCGTAGGGATTACATCTATGTTCATTCTTTCGGCTACTTCTCCTAGACGCATAACTGCGCCTTTACCAAACTGCTTTTCGATTTGATGAAGTGTCATCTGCAAAGCTTTCTCTTTCTGTGACAAACGAAGGCCTCCTTTATAATAAATTAAAAGTGCTTAGCGGTCTATATTGTGGTCCACTTGGAGTTAGAATGCTTTCGTATAATACGACGCTGTCCACCTTTACCGCCTCTTGTATCTCGGGAACAATCGGTAAAGACACCGGTGTTGGCCGACGAAGCCGGCCCAAAGTCAGGTGCGGAGTGAAGGGCTTGGTTTCGCATGGAAAACCTAATTTCACCAAGCACTGTTCTAAATCCCGTTGTAATCGTTGCAAGCACCGCTTATCATCTTTAACACCAGCCCATAGTATGCGAGCCCTCTGCAGATAAGGAAAAACCCCGATACCGCTGATATTGAAAGTGAACTGGGAAAATTCACCCAAAGCTGCAGCGGTAGCGGTGGTTAAAACTTGTATCTTGGCAGGGTTAACTTCACCTAAGAACTTTAGTGTTAGGTGTAAATTTTCTCCCTTTACCCACTTTGCATTATCTACGCTTTGTGCTAATAGATCTTGCCACGCAGTCAATTGCGTCCGTATACCAGGTGGTAGTGGTGCCGCTAAAAATAAACGCATAATGCATCCCCTGACTATGAAATCGCTGTCCGTGTGAGCTCAAATCTGTTCTCTCGCGGATAAAGACAAATGATATCCACAGCATCTAACACTGGAGTTAATCCGCTGGTATCAATATAAAGAAGGGCTGCTGTAAGTGCAACTTCTTTTTCTCGTAGCAAGCCTCGAACACCTGCTCCCCCAGTTGTTCCGGCGTTGATAAGAACGGTTCCGGTACTTATATCAATACGGCTTGTATGAGTATGGCCAGTAAGAATTACCGGTATCTCGCCTACAAAGTGCTCCGCGATGGCAGGATTGTGAACTGCTAATATAAAAGGTGCCTGGTTCATGGATTGTAGCCAGCCTTGGATAATATCAACCTGGGCTGATATCTGGTCTGACGAAGCAGGAGTCAGATTATGAGTCAAGGAGCCAGGATCTCTAATGCCCATAATTTTAATATTATTAACCTCTTCAATTCCTTCGAGCAGTGTTACCCCTGTCATGTCAGCAACTTTCTCAGCAATAATAGGAGAATCATGATTGCCTAAAACAAGGTAGTAAGGAGTCTCAAGATCGGTTAAGTGTTTAAGGACTGTATCCTCCACCGTAGTGCCAAAGTCAGTAAGATCGCCTGTGTCGATAATAAGATCTGGTATAAAATTATTATTGATTTCAGAAATAAAATCTATCGCTAAAGGGTTATTGTGCAGATCAGAAACATGGAGGACTTTAAAATCATTCTCTAGCTTCTCTGGTGGTAGCTGAGAATTAGTTTTGGCCATAACCTGACGCAGGTTCTGAACAAACACCCTAACGTTACCACCGAGGTCATTCCAGTCTTCCCATGCATTTTGTGCTAACCCCAAAGCCCATGGAGCACCTTTTAACGCCCCATTGTACACGGGGCTGCTAAAACCATGGAGGTCATAGGTAGCGCTAGTGACTAAAACCATTATAAACACCACAGCAATGCCGGAAGATAGCCCATATAGAAAGTCACGCCGGCTGCGTCTTATCCACAAACTGCCAAAAGCTCCTCCCAGGGCGGCAATTAGTGTCATTTTGATGGCAAACCGGCTCAGCAGTTTCCATTTCAACGAAAACAAAGTGGCTATTAAGGCATCTTTGGAACCTGGGGTATTTATTAGCTGTTGCAGTCCATCAAAATCTACACTCTTTAAGGTTAGTACCAAATTCCAAGGAGCCAGGTGAGTCTTGGCTCCTACCGAGCCCACCGGCGGGAGCTCCATTTTAGTTAGTCCTGAACCAGGAGTCAAGCTTAGAGAAAAGCGAAAGGCCGCCAGCTGGTGGTCCGTGGTAGGAACTGCTATAAAAAGAAACAATAATGCTCCCGCTACGGCACACAGAATTATAGAGAGTTCCTTTCGCTTCATTTTGTCGCTCCTTAACCTATATATTAGCCCTCAATATCCGCTGCCGTACCATGTTTAACAAAGCCTGAGCGGACCGTTGTTTAATAATTGTGCGGACACCACGCCATTCGTAGCGACAAGAATGTACACCTGCTTGATCGGCTACAGCAATATATACCAGCCCGACAGGCTTTTCGGGTGTACCCCCGCTCGGGCCTGCGATACCGGTAACCGCAGCACCAATATCTACCTGAGCTAGACGACGAATGCCATTAGCCATGGCTTCGACTACTTCTTGGCTTACGGCACCATGTTGCTCTAGCATTTTGGCCGGTACTTTTAGTAGTTGTTCTTTCATCTTGTCGCTATAAGAGACTAGACCACCTTGAAAATAAGCTGAACTTCCAGGTACATTTGTTAACCAGTGAGCTACCAGACCTCCGGTACATGATTCAGCCACTGCTAACTTCAGGTTGTGCTTGGCCAGTAGATTACCCACAACCTCTTGCATTGTTTCTTCGTCATAAGCAAAAATATATTCTCCTAAGCGGGAATAGAGTTTTTCCTCCAGTGAGGATAAAAGATCATCCGCTTCTTGTTCTGTAGTTGCCTTAGCCGTAAGTCGAAATTGAATCTCTGTTGCCTTAGCATAGGACGCTAAAGTTGGGTTAGAGCTCATAACCAAGTCTTTTATCTGTTCTTCAGCCGCTGATTCGCCTATACCGTATGTCTTAACAATTCGTGACCTTATAACGGTGTGTTTCCCCCCTAAGACATTGGCCAACCGCGGTACTACATGGTTTTCAAACATTGGCTTAAGTTCAAACGGAGGTCCAGGCAGAATTATTATAATTTTACCATCGTGTTCAAGCCAAACGCCAGGCGCAGTACCATTGGGGTTCGATAACGCTTCTCCTCCCTTAGGAAGAAAAGCCTGCTTAATGTTGTTATCTGTCATGTGATGTCCACGTTTAGTAAAATGGCAGCGAATTTCCTCTAAAGAAGGCTGATCCAAAATTAGCTTCAAATGCAAAAAATCAGCCACTGTCTCCTTAGTGATATCATCTTGGGTCGGCCCAAGCCCTCCGGTCAAAATAATAATGTTGGCGCGCTGGCAAGCCGCCTCCAGCGCCAGTTTAAGTCGCCCGGCATTATCGCCAACTGTAATAATATGGTGAAGCCCGATGCCTAGCGCCGCTAGCTGTTCTCCCAGATATTGAGCATTGGTGTTAGCTATCTGGCCAAGCAAGAGCTCCGTACCTACCGAGATAATCTCAGCTTCCATGTTGTTACCACCATCTCTCCCCGTATTCATCTGTTGTCGGCATTCATTTTTAATTTCGGCGTACGGAAAGTTTCTCCTGCTAGTATCTCAAAAAACCTTGCCCTAGATGGACCGGCTAAACAGCCAGTACCCCGTTAGCATATGACTTAGATGAATCAGTTACAGTAGTTTCACTAATTAAACTAGCTCTTAAATCGCCCCCGTCTAACCTTTCTTTTTCCAGTAGTTTTTCCGTTACTTTCAAAACAGCAGATTGTTGCTCTAATAAAATACGAGTAGCTTGTTCTTTTTCATCATTTAAAATCTTGCTAATGGCATTTTGTAATTGCGCCGGGGCTAAATCATTTACCGAGACTAACCCTAAGGATGACATACCCACTTGAACCATCTTTCGAGCAATACCCACTGCTTGCTCCAGGTCACCCTGGGCACCGGTGCTAACAACCCCAAGTACTAGTTCTTCTGCTGCTAATCCAGCGAGTAACATTTTAAGCTGGTTTCTTAGATAAGTCTCAGTGTACAGATAATAATCATCCTCTGGTATCTGTCTGGTATAACCTAGCGCCTGACCACGAGATATTATAGTCAAAGTAGCTACTGATCCCGGTTTCACCGCTTCGCTCACTATGGCATGGCCAACTTCGTGTACGGCGATACGCCTGAGCTGCTCTTTTTCAGGTCGACGGTCTAGTTTTGCGCCCAAGGATACTTTGTCGATGGATTCTATTAGATGTTGTTGGCAAATAACACTGTTATTTTCTCGCAATGCTAAAATAGCAGCTTCGTTAGCCAAGCTTTCCAGATGTGCACCAGAAAAACCAAAAGTAGCCTTAGCAATTTCAATTAAACTAACATCCTGGCTCAACGGCTTGTTCCGAGTATGCAGTTTTAGAATCTGAAGGCGGCCTTCCTGATCAGGAAGATCTACCCGTACCACACGATCGAAACGTCCCGGTCGAAGAAGTGCTGGGTCGAGCATATCCTGACGGTTAGTAGCAGCGATAACTAGAATCCTATTATCCTCCGAATTTTTTATTCCATCCATTTCGGTTAAGAGCTGGTTTAGTGTTTGGTCATACTCCAAATGCCCTTGGTACTGCCCTCGCTTAGTACCTAGGACATCAATTTCATCAATGAAAATTATCGCGGTTTTTTTATGCTCTCGATCTATCAATTCACGGGCTTGTTTGAACAAAGATCTTACCCTTTGTGCTCCAACACCGGCATACATTTCAATAAATTCGCTGCCAGCTGCTGTCAAAAACGCTGCATCTGTATAGCTGGCGGCAGCCTTAGCCAGCAAAGTTTTTCCTGTGCCCGGTGGACCGGACAAGAGAATCCCTTTGAGAGGCCTGATGCCAAGGGCAGTTGCTTTTTTTTCGGCTTTAATGAATTCCAAGGCTTCTTGCAATTCTTTCTTAGCAGTTTCCTGACCACCGATTTGTTCAAACGTAATTCGGGGCAAGATGGTCCCTGAACCTCCTTCACCCAAACGACGACTAATGGTCTTGAGTCCGCCACGCTCGTAAAAAATATACAGTAAAACCCCTATCAAAAAGAGTGGCAGCAAATCCCATCCACGTAGTAGCAAAAAAACCAGGCATCCTATGGCTATGCCTAATGTCATTTCCTTTTTCATATAATAGTCCCTGCCTCCTTCCTAGGCAGAACACGACGGCGCACTGCATATAAATAAGCTTCGTCCTGATATAATTCTAAATAAACAAATTCTTCGTCCACGTAAAAGCGTTCCCGCACCCCAAAGCGCGATGCCACTTCGTTAAGCTTTTCGGCAGCAGTGCTGAAATTCCCCTGAGCTACAGCCTCTTCAATATAAATCTGCATTTGCCGATAAAGCGTTTCCAGTTTTGGCGTACGATTATCGGTAACACGAAGCTCAAAGCTATCAGAACCCAGGGTACGCTTTGTTAGCTCAGTAACCTGCCGATACACGGTCGGCAAATTACTTTCGTTGGCAAGATTAAGAGTTATATCGTAACTGCCAACGTATTTTTCCACAGTTACTTCTGTAACACCAGGAACAGATTGCAGTTGTTCCAATAAAGGACGCTCAATAAACATGCGTCCATAAAACGCCTGACCGCCAACGAAAGCAACCAGCGTTAGTAGGGCTAAAGCCAGAACTACATCTACCCTATATCCTCGATATTTCACGGCCAGGTCTCCCCCCTCTTATACCTGGCTTCAATTATAACATAATAGGCCCTGCCGCTTAGCAGGCAAAGCCTGGTGGCAGGGCCAAAAAATACGTTTGTTATGTTACGATACTGACCATAGTTTGCGTCCCTTAATGAAGTAATCAATACCAGAAGCCACGGTTAAAATTACCGCCAGCGACATAGTGATGCTACCGAAAGGTATTCGCCACAAGCTGAAGGGATAGTCTTTAATCAACAATGCAGTAATAGCAATGATCTGAAAAACAGTCTTTAGTTTACCTAGACGACTAGCCGAAATTATGATTCCATCAGCAGCTGCAATAGCTCTAAGCCCGGTAACCGCCAGTTCTCGCCCGATGATAATCAGCGCTACCCACGAAACTAAACGCCCACCTTCTACCAGCACCAGCAGAGCGGCACTAACTAACAATTTATCGGCTAAAGGATCTAGTAGTTTACCAAAGCGGGTCACTTCGCGGCGTCGCCGTGCCAGATAGCCGTCTAAGGTATCAGTTAAAGCAGCTAATACAAAGACCAAGGTAGCTAAATAATCGCCATAGGGTAACTTTAGCCAAGCAATTAACATGAATATCGGGACTAGAAAAATGCGGATAAGAGTGATCTTATTGGGTAGATTCACTTGCAACTCTCCCCTCCAGGTCATAAGTGGTAGCCCGTTCGATGTTTACCTCCACCATCTGCCCCGGTTCCAAAAATGATCCTATAACATACGTTAACCCATCAACTTCCGGTGCCTGCCTAAAACAGCGGCCAATTGCACCACTAGATATTTTCTTTTCGATAAGAACTGGTAGAGATTTGCCTAGCAAAGCTTTATTACAAGACTTTGTAATAAAGCTTTGCGCATAGAGCAACTTTTGATATCGCTCTTTCTTTATTACATCTGGAATCTGATTAGGAAGTCGATATGAAGGGGCGTCTTTTTGTGGCGAGTAGGGGAAGACTCCAACCCAATCAAATCGCTGTTCCTGGACGAAAGACATTAGTTCCCGGAAATCAGCCTCTGTCTCCCCAGGAAATCCGACAATAAATGTAGTCCTAATGGCGGCATCAGGTAAAAATAAACGAACTTTGTTTAATAATTTTGTTAAAGAATCCCGGGTGCTGCTGCGACCCATAGCCTTTAAGATGCGATCACTGGCGTGCTGCATGGGGATGTCCAGGTAACTGCAGACCTTCGATTCCTCCGCCATAACAGTAAGTAGGGCATCCGAAACATATTCCGGATATAGATACAACAGCCTTAACCAACGCAGACCACTGATTCGAGCCAGTTTTCTAAGCAGGGTCGGCAACCGACATTCGCCATAAAGATCAATGCCATAACTGGTGGTATCTTGAGCAATAAGAATCAGCTCCTGAATACCTTGGTCAGCTAAACGTTCTCCCTCTGCAACAATATCTTCTATAGGGCGGCTCGTTAGAGAACCTCTCAACTTTGGAATAATGCAGTAGGTGCAGTGATGGTGACAACCCTCGGCTAATTTCAAATAGGCCGATCCGGGGGGAGTGGTGAGCAACCTGGGGCCTTCCAACAAACCTCCTGGCGGCCCCACATCAATAACCTTCTTATCTAACTTAAGTTGTGATAAAACTAATGGTAGTTTAGCCAAAACACCGGTTCCGAGCACGGCATCCACTTCCGGTAGCTGATCAGAAAGTTCTTTAGCATAATGCTGGGCCAAGCACCCAGTAACGATTAACTTTTGGCATTTACCTTTGGTCTTATACTCAGCCATCTCCAGGATGGTATCTACCGCTTCTTGCTTCGCCTCAGTAATAAAAGAGCAAGTATTAACTATTAAAATGGAAGCCTGTTTGGGGTCAGCAGTAAGAAAATACCCTTCCTGCAGCAATGAACCTAACATATGTTCCGAATCAACTAAGTTCTTGGCGCATCCTAGGGAAATCAAACCTACGGTCTTGTGTTCCAAGCTTAATGCTTCCTCTCTCCCACTAATTTAATAGATTGTTCGGTTACTGTAATTTATAAAAACTGCCTATTCCTTATTAGTTTGAAGCTCAAATATAATATTCCGCGGTTGCCCAGATAATCCAGCAACACCCAGATGCGTACCATTGACAGTAAGTTTTAACACTCTAGGGTTTCCCGCCCGAAGCCAAATCCTATCAGTGGCAGACAAGGTACGGATATCGCCAGCGGCAATAGTCTCCGACGTTTCAGGCAAATTATCGATCCGAACAGCTACCCAACAGCGATCACTGGTTACTTCCATCTCCAGCTGCAATGAGTCAGCTATTACCCTATAGACTACTTCGGTGGCCGTATCAACCTCTGTCTGGATTATACTTTCTGTTAGCCAATTTTCTTCCTGTTCTTCTCCGTTGGGGATGCCAGGAATAGATGGCAGCGGTTCACTATCGGCTGCTGGGGGGGCAACCGGCTCTGCATCTGGTGTCTGAGGATTTTTGGTTAGCCAAAAACCAACCATAACCAGAACCACCAACAACATAGCTGGCATTAAAATACGGCCAAAGATATGTTTGCCAGCCGGTGCTCTGTAAGTTGCACGAGCCAAAACGTCCTTACCTACCGCATCTTGACTCTGGCTATACTGCCTCACCAACTCTTCTCCTGGTAAATCTAAAAAACAAGCGTAATTTTTCAAAAAACCTTTTAGATATACATCCCCCGGCAACAGTTCCTTTTTCCCTTGTTCTAGTGCTTCTAAGTAATAACGGCGAATTTTGGTCTCTTCTTGTACTAACTCCAAAGACAATCCTTTATCTTCGCGGGTTTCTTTCAGTAGGACTCCAATTTCCACCAGCACCGGTGTTTTTTCCTGCCCTAAATCTTTGTCAGACATTTTCCTATCCTCCCCACCTATAACTCAGTAGAATCTTTTAGGTGCTGGTAACGCTCTTTGCTAATCAAAACCTGTCTCGGTTTACTTCCTTCTAAAGGACCGACGTAGCCTTTATCAGCTAATTGATCTATAATCCTTGCTGCCCTAGTGTACCCAATCCGAAAACGACGTTGAAAATAAGAAGCTGAAGCTTGGCCGGTTTCAACGATAAGCTCTAGCGCCTGGTCAAATAATTCGTCCACATCTTCTTCTATCTGGTTATCCTTGCTTTTTACTTGGACGGTTAGAATTTCCTCCTGAAACTCCGGTTCCCCTTGGTTATGCCAAAATTTTACAAGAGATTCTACCTCTTTGTCAGAAATGAAGGCTCCTTGAACCCGCTTCGGCTTAGCTGATCCTACCGGGAAAAATAACATGTCGCCTTTCCCTAATAACTTTTCGGCTCCATTCATGTCTAAGATGGTACGAGAATCAGTCTGTGACGATACAGCAAATGAGAGACGGGAAGGAATGTTGGCCTTAATTAAACCAGTTATCACGTCGACTGAAGGACGCTGTGTTGCCACCACCAAATGGATACCAGCAGCCCGAGCCATTTGGGCTAAACGACAAATTGCCTCCTCAACATCGGCCGGTGATACCATCATGAGATCGGCTAATTCATCTATTACCACCAGAATAAGAGGTAGCGGCGATTCAGGTGTAGTTTGGTTATACCGTTTGATATCACGTACTCCTGCAGCCGCAAACAAATTATAACGGTTCTCCATTTCCGTAACGGCCCAATTGAGAACACCGGCTGCCTTCTTGACATCAGTAACCACCGGAGCTAACAAATGAGGAATACCGTTAAAACTAGCCAATTCTACCATTTTAGGATCTATAAGAAGTAGCTTAACTTGGCTAGGAGTAGACTTAAATAAAATACTGCTGATAAGAGAATTAATGCATACACTTTTCCCAGAGCCGGTAGCACCGGCAATGAGCAAATGAGGCATCTTCGCCAAATCAGCCACGATGGGCGTACCGCTAATATCTTTACCCAAGCCAATGGTTAGTGCCGAACCTGATTCAGCAAAGGAAGCCGATTCAATAACTTCGCGTAAAAATACAGGCTGAATCTCTTTGTTGGGGACCTCGATACCGATGGCCGCTTTCCCAGGAATAGGCGCTTCAATACGTATACCAGTAGCGGCGAGGGCTAGCGCAATATCGTCGGCTAAAGAAACAACCCGGCTTACTTTGGTCCCCGGTGACGGGTGGATTTCATATCTGGTTATCGCCGGACCACAACTTACTTCAGTAACCTTAGCCTTTACACCAAAATTTACTAACGTTTGTTCCAAAATCTGCACGTTTTCATTGATATCTTTTTCTAATCGCTGATCATTAAGTCGAACGGATCGTCGCAGTAAAGATAGTGACGGCAACCGAAACGAACCATGGTTAAGCTCCGGAGGATAGTGTGCAACCGCAAGTTCATCTTCGCTGCTGCAACTAACCTCGGTTAATTGTTCGGTATCAGTAGATAAAGCCTCCGCTTTTTTTATTTTGATAAACTTTGCGCAATCTGTTTTGGGTTTAACCTTTGTAGTAGCAGCTTCCGACTTAACCAGTGATGGAGCTGCTTGGCGTACATTATCCACGCGTTTTTTAAAACTTGCTGCTAAAAGTATAAAGGCGTCTTCATTAATGAGAGTTAGCCCTAAAATTGTCAAGGTTCCAAGGAGAATAAAACTACCAATACGACCGAAAAGTCTAAGTAAACCTAAACTCAACAAATGGCCAATAAGGCCACCGCGCCCCGATGGGTAGAGTGGTGTGGGTTCCCAACCTAACTGTAGAGCCACGACAAAGGCCAGAAAAAGAAGCATAAGGCCACCGAGTTGATCACCTTTTATTTTTCGCCCTAACATTATCATTAAAGCAGCCGCTAAAGATATCACCGGGAGGGAATAAGCAGCCATACCAAACAATGTTAACAGAACCCGCTGAAAAAAACCACCCACTAATCCTGTGCGTTCTGAGAATAGACTTACCAACACCAATAGTGAGGTTGCTACAACTAAAATGGCACCTGTAAGTGGCGGCCTATGGTGATTAATATTCTTTTGTGGTTGACTACTGGGCAAAACCATCCCACCTTACTGGTATTGCCTGGTATACAGACAGCTAAAATCGATATTCTACATGGTATGGTTACAATCCTCTAAAAATCATCCAGTACCATATGTGCCACATTATTGGCATGATCAAT
>JBMNSQ010000009.1:0-27600 GCA_050945275.1 bacterium
GCGCCGGGTGAGGATTGAAACCTGAGGCGCACTAGACAAAGAGTCGTAATTGGCGTTGCACCCGGCATCAGCGCCGGGTGAGGATTGAAACCCATTCTTCAGTCGCCATAGCTATTGTCTTTCTTGTTGCACCCGGCATCAGCGCCGGGTGAGGATTGAAACTTCAATCGGCTTGGCTCGATGAAGGAGAAGCGGTACGTTGCACCCGGCATCAGCGCCGGGTGAGGATTGAAACATTCCACGTCCTATTATAGGCCGCCTAATTTTTGGGTTGCACCCGGCATCAGCGCCGGGTGAGGATTGAAACCTCGCCACTCCCGAAGAAATGGCCGGTGGTAGCATGTTGCACCCGGCATCAGCGCCGGGTGAGGATTGAAACACGTACCCGTCATGTTCGAGGATGCTTTCCAGGCGTTGCACCCGGCATCACCGCCGGGTGAGGATTGAAACTTACTACCGGCGCTGGTTCAAAGCGGAATTAAGGGTTGCACCCGGCATCAGCGCCGGGTGAGGATTGAAACCATTCCTCATAGGTAGGCTGGGAACTTGTACCTGGTTGCACCCGGCATCACCGCCGGGTGAGGGTTGAAACTAGTCGGTCGTACGTCCTTGGCCCGCTCTGTGTTGCACCCGGCATTACTGCCAGGTGAGGATAGAAACTAGCTTTGCGGAGAAATACGTGCGAGCGTCGCACCGGTTGTACCCAGTAATACCGCCGGGTGAGGACCACTGCCTTGTTGTACCCGTCAATACCACTAGGTAAGGATTGACACAGGGATGAATTAAGAAATGGTGGCGTGCTATAATATCTTCAGGAGACAGGCAAGTCTTTGCACCTATTGCGGGTGAGGGTTGAAATGTTATTCTAGTTGCAAATGGTCTGTTTCTGAAAAGGACCTTGCCTGTCCCCTTTTGTGGCATTCTGATCGTTTTACCGTAACGATGAAACTCTGTGGTAACAATGGTGATTTGCACCTTTGTCAAGTCTATAACATCCATAAGCAGAAACCCCCTGCGGCTATAAAATATTTTTATACCCGAGGGGGTTGACGTTTTCTCTGTTAATGTATACAATAATACACAGATACAGGAATACAATATATTTATCCAGGAGGTGCCCGCTATGAAGGCATGTGCTTGCGAGATGACTGGGGACGGATTTGTTAAAGATTGTGCAGCCCGGCCGCAGCCTGATGGTAGCAAGAAGGCAACGCTAAAATTGGCGGACACAGGGTATTTATTGGCTGATTTATTTCAATGGGATTATCTTATGAGCCGACCGTTAGAGGATTAGCGATACTTAATACTATTTAATATTAATTAATATGTATAGCAGGCTTCTTTAATATATAGCATCTGTGCTTTTTTGGAGTACAGATGCCTTTTTTGTTTGGAGAGTTAATCTAAAGGTGATCGGAATAGGTTGTGTCGGTCTTGCGAGAATTGTATACATAGAATACAATAATAGTGGACAATATGGTAGTTTGGTTATGGTGGGGAGGGATAGATATTGGGTCGACGTGGTGATGGTGGGCGGTCAGGTCGACCACCAGTCCTAAGGAGTAGCATTTTTTTGCAGTTGCGTGATGATATCTTAAAGGGTCGGTTTGAGCAGGGTGAGAACTTGGTGGAGCTCAAGCTGGCCACTCAGTATGGGGTTAGCCGGACGCCGATACGGGAAGCGTTAAGACAGTTGGAACTGGAGGGCCTGGTTAAGTACCAGCCTAATCGGGGCGTAGTGGTGGAAGGGATTACCACTGAAGATGTGAATGACATTTTTATTATACGTGAGCGTTTGGAGTCGCTTGTAGCTACCTGGGCTGCAAAGCGTATTACACCGGAAGAGGTTAAAAAAATAAAAGAAGTATTAGATCTGCAGGAGTTTTACACAGCCAAGGATGATGTGGAACAGGTAACGAGACTTGATACTGAGTTTCACCGTCTGTTATTGGAGGCTAGCAAAAGTAAATCCTTGCGTTATGCTTTAGGAAGTATGCTAGATTATGTGGAACAGGCCCGATATCGTTCTTTGCGTGTGCCGGGGCGGATTCATAATTCGGTAGGGGAGCATCGGGCTATTTTAGAAGCGGTAGTAGCTGGCGACTCTGAGCTGGCAGGAGAGAGAATGAGCAACCATATGCGGACGGCCCGTGAAAATTTATCGCTGTATGCCCCATCTTCGATAGGCAAGTAATACAGAACCATAAAATGAAGCTGTTCTTAAGCTAGAAAGCCAAGCTTACTTTGGAGCGGCTTCTTTTTTTGTACTTGGATTGAGCGTATTGGGGAATTATAGCGGATGTATGCAATAGATATAAGTCTGGCTTAATACATAAATAGCCAGTGGGGAGGGTTTGTACTGGATATTCAAGAGCTGCGCCAACGCGAAGAGCAATTTCGGTCGGTTTTAGCGAGCGAGCTTAAGGAGGTTGAGCAACACAAAAGAATCGATGTGGTAGTGGGAATACCTTTTTATAATGAAAAGGAAACTTTAGCACAAGTAGTTACTACGGCTGCTCAAGGCCTTAGTCCATTTCTCAATGTGAAGCCGCTGGTGTTATGTGTAGGGGATCCGGCGGGGGAAGAAGCATTAGCCACGCTTGGGGACATAAGTTTACCGATGCCGCACCATCAGTTTTTGCTGCCGGAGGGCATTAACGGACGCGGTTTTAGTATTCGTGCTATATTGGAGGTTGCCCGGGAGCTATCGGCCGATGTGGTACTTTTGGAAGCTGATCTAAGGCGAGAAGGAGACCAGGGATTTAAGCCTACTTGGTTGGAACGGTTGTATTTCCCTTTGTTGCAGGACTACGATCTTATAAGTGCTAGTTTCCGCCGCCACTATTTTGAGGATACTACGGGTAGTTTGTTTGTGGGGCCGCTACTAGAGGCATTTTTTGGCCTGAGGCTAGATGATCCCTTGAGCGGTGTGTATGGTATTTCTCGCCGCTTGGTGGAAGAGTACTGCACTGATCTTGATTGGTGGTATGGTGGTGCCGGTGGTTATGGTGTAGATCCATGGTTGTTGGCCCAGGCTGTGGTCTGGAACAAAAAGATATGCGAAGTGAGCCTGGGGTCTAAGATCGGACCCCTTGGCTTAAGCAAACGATCGTATGTGTTTAAGCAGGTAGCACGGGCGCTCTTTGACTGTATTAAGGCGAATGAGGACTACTGGCTTAGGTCGCAACTGATTCTAAAGCAGCCGGACATATATGGTTTAGAAGATCGTGATCGGCCGCCGGCTTTTAGCTGTCATCTAGAGGAGCTCGTGACTAGTTTTGCCACCGGTCTAGATCAGTATAGTTCTCTCTTTGCGCATATGCTGCCAGAGAGGTATAGTGCCCTTGAGCAAATCTCTGCTCAAGATGGCTCGGTGATGGAGTTTGACGACAAACTGTGGAGTACTGTTGTGTATCGGTTCCTGCAGACTTATGCGTTTGATGAATCGATTAATGCGGAGGATCTTTATGAAGGGCTCCGGATTCTCTACGATGGGCGCTTGGCCGCATTTATTGCTGGCGTGAATAAGTTCTCGGATTTAATTGGGGAAGTGAAGAACCTAGATAAAGAGGACCTTACTTACGAACAGGTTAATCGAATAAAGAAGAACCAAGTAACGGAGTTTTTGGACGCTAAGAGTGGATTTATTAAGACGTGGGTGGAACGAGCAGCAGAGGTTCGACCGGTGATCACACCGCTGGACTATTTAGAGTTTATTCCTGGTGTGCCCATCGCTTTGCCTAAGGACTTAAGAGGTATTGGTGGAATCCCTATTAGAGCTAACGATGTTTTCCAGCGCTTGGCGGGCCGTTATCGCCAGGAGTTTCATCGTTATGTACACGAAGAATTAGGCTTAGATGAAAATCTGACGGCTCAAGAGATAGGCAGCGGCCTAGAGGAGTTTCTAATTAAGCTGGAGAAAACAGTGGATTCTTTGCTGCCAGGAGATTTAACTACAACAAAAGGAACAACACAGGTAGTAGATCGGGTTTTTGATCTTTTTCCTCGTAGCCATATCCTAGCAGTAAAAGCCGATGTTCTTCGACAGCTGCTTACTGAGTTCCCACCGCCTAATTTGCTCATTCGTTTGGGCTATGCTAGCACGGCCGAACTGCTAAGCGATTTGGATGTGCGTGATGCTTTGGCTTTGGCCGGTATTAGCGAAGAGAGGGAATATATCGACCGGCTGCTGTGGTGGTTAGGGGATAATCTACGCCCCGATAGTTTGGAAGAAGTCAAGATGCAGCCGTTGATTTTTACTTCCGAGACGTTTCCTGGAGTAGGGGAACTTAGGGATATATCTCACTTTGATCGGTTGGCGGCTAGGGTTACAGTGGCCAAATTACACAAAGGTGTGGGTGGGTTGTTACCCAAAATACGCTACTTAACTCATATCGCCAAGATTTTAGTTCAGGCGGAACATTTTTCTCATATCTGGCAAGTATATTCACGTGAACGCAATGGCTTTGGAACCAAGTTGGTGAACTCTGTTATTAAGCATCGGGGACGGGAAGTTTTCTCGGCTACTAATGTTTTCGAAAACTGGCATCAACGCGAGCTGAAAGAGCGATTTTTACAGGTGGCCGAGGATTTGAGAAGCAAAGGACAGACAGAGGAAGGCGAATTATTGGAGCTTATGGCCCGAGGTTATGGGCTTAGTTTAACCTTGGGTGACGGGACGTATATTCCTTGCTCGGCTTGGACTTGGGCCAGTTACAGCTTCCGGGGTGGTCAGGGCATCCCTACTCCTTTGTCGGTAAGAATAGAACGCGATTGGTTCCATCATGATTTATTAGAAGAGATCTACAAGGAGATGGGCTTTCGGTCGGAAGATATCTTGCATGAGACAATTCGGCGGATTGGAGAAGGGCGCGAGGCGGCCAGTTTACTGCATGCCATGCTAAGAAGTCCTGTAGAAGAAGAAGTAGTGTTGGTCCAGGATGTGGGCTCTTATCCACCAGCGGGGCAGCTTAAGCGCCACGAGCTTAATCCACTGCTGGAGCCAGTAAAGGAACATCATTGGGAGAGTCGCTATGTACTAAATGCGGCGACTGTGCGGCTTAAGGGCAAGGTGTATGTGCTTTATCGAGCTTTTGGTGACGACGAAATATCTCGAGTGGGGTTGGCAATTTTTGATGGCGCAAAGCTCTTGGAACGTTTGCCGGACCCGGTTTTTGGCCCGATGATACCGGAGGAAAGCCATGGTTGTGAGGATCCTCGCGTGGTGGTAATCGAGGACCAATTATATATGGTGTATACGGCTTACAATGGTGTTATAGCCCAGGTGGCGGCCGCGGTTATTTCGGTCGAAGATTTCTTGGCAAGACGGTTCGACCAGTGGAAGCATCTGGGGCTGGCTTTTCCCAGTCTGTGGGATAAGGACGCTATTTTGTTTCCGGAAAAGATCGGTGGTCGCTGGGTAATGTACCACCGAGTAGAGCCAAGTATTTGGGTGTCTTATGCCGATGAGCTAAAATTCCCCTGGCCTAAGCAGAATCATAAGATTATCATCGGGCCGCGGTCGGGGCTAATGTGGGATTCTTTAAAGATTGGCTCCGGTTCGCAACCGATAAAGACTAAATACGGATGGCTACTTATTTACCATGGGGTTAGCAGTACCATGGTCTATCGCCTGGGTGTGATTCTGGTAGATATGAATGATCCGGGGCGGATGCTTTACCGTTCGCCTAATCCGGTACTGTCGCCGGAGACAGAGCACGAGGTAGGTATAGAGGGACTGACCTGGGTCCCTAATGTGGTGTTTACTTGTGGGGCCGTACCGGGAACAGACAAAGAGGTACTGGACGACGATGATGAAATACTATGCTACTATGGTGCTGCCGACACCTATTTGTGCTTGGCTTCGGCTACGGTGGCTGAGCTCATTCCGGAGGCGATTCGTCAGCGTGTTATTCGAGGCCAAAGCGCCTTAGCGTAAAAGGAAAAGCCCGGTAGCGTAAAATTACAACCGGGCTGGAGTTAGTTAGAGGATAACTAGGAACGGCTTTTTATAGCGGTTGGTATTAAGGCGTCTGCCCCAAGCCAACTGCTCATTCTTTTGTATAGCAAAAAGGTGGCAACAGAGCTAAACAGACCTTTCAACAGATTAAAGGGTATGATTGCTGCCTTTACCATGGGCATTATCTGGTCGACGGGTATATTCCATATAGGCAAGAAGATGTATATATCAGCAATAGTAATGATCGCAGTCATAACAATGGACCCGACAAAAAGGGAAAGTACAGCTCCGCGTAGAGTATGAAAACGACGGTAAATAAGAGCTGCTGGGACAACGAGGCTGACACCAGTAACAAAATTGGCTGTTGTGCCGATAATACCTGCTTCTGACCGACCGGACAGTAGAAAGACGACGCATTTGATAGTCTCGGTGAGAATGCCGGCTACTGGACCGTAGGCGAATCCGGCGATAAGTGCCGGTACGTCGCCGAAGTCAAATTTAAGAAATGGGGGCATGAAGGGGAGTGGAAATTCTAGATACATGAGTAAAAATCCAAGGGTACCCAAAAATGCTATTTTGACTAGATATTTGGTGTCGCTAAGACGAGCCATCTGAACATTACCTCCTAAAGATAAAATTCCCCGGAAGAAGTGCCTTCCAGGGAATAATAGCCATGCTAAGGGAATTATACCTTCTCCCATCCGGACTATACCGTCGGCTCTGGATTGTACCAGATCAACCACTGCTGTGGCTCGCGGGCTAATCTCGACTAAGGCCGAGCTTCACCGCCGGTCAGGAATTGGAGGCTAGGCCTCCGCACCTTGCCCTGAAGGACTCCTTCCTATTCTGTTCATTAATTAACATAGCATAATTGGGAGCAAAAAACAAGACCCACCGCCCATTTTTCCCATGTTGGGCAGGGATTTGAGGCAGCATCACGAATACTTCCTTAATTGGTAACTTCAGGCAATTGGCTTAAGATTAGATTGGCCGGCGCATAGGGAGGGAAAGACTGTGAAGGTGCATATAGCGCAAGTTGTAAGGAGCCAAATCGCTGTTTGGACTCGGCAGATGGAAAAGGAAATCGGCGGGCTGCTGCTGGGCCGGGTACAAAGAAGCTCAGAGCTTGTTCGCCGGGTGCGGGTAGAAGCAGCCGTTTTAGCGGAAGGGGCAGAGTCAGTAGGGAGTAGTATCCGTCTAACGCCCGAGCTCTTAGCGGATCTTACAAAGCAGGCTAAACGAGAATACCCTACTTTTCAACCGGTAGGCTGGTTTCATACTCACAATGGCTTAGGCGCGTTTTTTTCTGGTTATGATACTACGGTTCATAAAGAATATTTCCCTCATCCCTGGCAGATAGCATTGGTTGTCGATCCCGAACTTGAAAAGGAAGCGGTATATGTGTGGCAACATCAAGAGATTGTTCCTTATAATTACGACTCTGGGACAGAGATACCTAGCCTTGTAGGGGAGCGAGGAGTTGGTTCTCGTTATCGCCTGGTTAATCCGCGGCGCCTTTTAGCAGCTGTAGCGTTTGTTATTATGCTAGTAGCGGCCGGGGTAGGGCTTAGTCGCTGGCGTAATGCCGGATCCGAACCTGAGATACCGGGGCCGCTGGAGCCTAATGAGCCGGTTTATGGGGAGACGGCACAACCGGCTACCTCTGGATCACCAGATGATCAGATAACTCCGCTTCCTAACGAAAATACAGCCCAAGATTCGCTGCCGGTGGAAGGAACAAGCTACATTGTTAAGCCAAACGATACTTTATGGGAAATAAGCCGACGCTTTTACGGTCAAGGTTCATACTTCGGGTTAATTTTAGATAGTAACGACATTGACGATCCGCGCCAACTAACACCTGGCCAAAAGCTAGTGTTGCCGCCAAAACCTTAGATAGACACCTCATTGTGGCATAAAGAGCGCTTGCCCATGATCTTTAGGCATGGAACTGACCCTAAGGTGAATATTGTTAAAGGAAAGAGGTGAATGCGGGGAGGGGCGGGTGTGAGGGACAGAAAAAATAGCCGGGTATTAAAGATAGCGATTGTAGTTCAATTATGTTTATTGGCGGCACTGGCGGGACTGGTATTTAAAGCTGATATATTGCTACCAGTTATGGCTGAGCACTCGGATATTATGACCAGAATAGAAGCCTTGTTCCGGCTTCGAACAAACCTTTTAGTTAAGGGTAATGTAAAACTGCTTGATTCTTATTATGACAAGGAAAGCATAGGCGGAAGTTGGTCGCTAGAAAAAGAACGGACCCGCATTGAATATATGCGTGATTGGCTTAAAGAAAGAAACGTGGATTTAGTAAAGACCGATGTCATGTTTACCCGAGCGGAGCAAGATGTGAGCCGCGACCGGGCAGAGCTATCGGTTTGTGCTCACACTTTGTTAACCTACCGCCACCTAGATTATCCCGAAAGTCCCGAAGCCACCATGGGCTGGCGCACTGTTCATTGGTTGGAGCTTGTGAAAAAGGAAGGCCAATGGATAGTGATAGCGGAATGGTTCTTGGATCCACTGGAAAATGCCAGTGAGTGGCCAACGGTGGCAAAAAACAGTGCCAGCCTCAAAGCGCCTCCAGAAAAACTGCCCCAACAGATGGAGCCGTGGCGACAGGGAGCGGTAAAATATGCTGACCGTTATGCTGGGGTTAAGATCGGTTTGGGGACGGGCCGTTATAATCAGGCATATCGCGACTATAGCGGCGTAGGCGGGGATTGCGCTAATTTTGTCTCCCAGGTGCTGACCGACAAAGAAGGTGGCAATTTACCTAGTGATTGGGGCTGGTTTTACAGAAGCGGGGAAGGAACCGTTACCTGGCTTAAGGCTGAAGCGCTGGTAAACCATCTTTTAGGTACCGACCGGGCATTGCGGCTAGCTCGAGGGACGCTATCACAGGTGTGCTCTCCAACGTCAGATTATCCTTTGGGGGCCATTAGGCAGCTTAGCCCAGGAGATATTATTGCCTACGAACAAGATGGGGAAATTGTCCATGTGTCGCTAGTGGTAGGGTTTGACCCAGCCGGTTACGTGCTAGTTAATAGTCATTCTGCTGATCGTTACCGTGTGCCTTGGGATTTGGGTTATAACGCCGATGTAGTATATCAGTTGCTTAAAGTACAAAGTTAAGCTATGGTTATTAGTGGGTAGTGTTTTTGGGGTATATCCGAAAGTTATACTACTGCTATTGGGAGGATTAACCTGCTACTTAGCGAATATAATAACAGGTGTACCCTATTTGCCTGGGAATCAGTCGGAGGGAGGTGTATGTATGGCAATTGACTTATCGGTAAACTCGGCATTACCACTGGCATTAGAAGGAACTGAGCTGCGCTTCGGAGCTGACATGGTGCCTGTGACACCGACCATACGCTCGGCTGGGGAAATGCGAGACGTATTTTACTCGCCGGCGGCGGTAGACTCCAAGCAGCAGCTTTATTTTTACTATAGTGGCCTTAGCTTAAAAAAAGATGAGGAGCTTATTAAACAGTACGGTCTGCGCTATAATATGTTAATAATGCCACCGGCGCTTATCGGACCGGAGTATGTCAAAACTATCGGGCATTATAACCCGGCCGCACCGGATACGGACGAGACTTATCCGGAAGTATACGAGGTAGTGCAGGGACAGGCTCATTTTTTGCTGCAGTACCTTGATCCGGAGATAAACTCGGTGGAGGAGGCGGTCTTGTTTGAGGCCGCGCAAGGGGACAAGGTTATTATCCCACCGAACTTTGGTCATGTGGTGATTAACCCGGCCAATGAGACGTTAGTGACCGCCAATTGGGTGGCCGACGGTATTACTCCTTTGTCCGAGCCTATTGTTAAATTAGGTGGAGCGGTATACTATGAAGTGCGGGTTCAGGGGGTTTCTACCTTTGTTTCTAATCCCCACTATGACTATATGCCCCGGTTGCAGCGTCGATTGGCGCGTCAGTATCGGGACTTAGGCTTAGTAAAAGGGGTTACTCTATACGAAGCGTTTGTTAATGACCCCGATATTTTTGAGTATCTCATTAATCCTGAGCTTTGTCCGGACTAAGACAGAGGTGATCATTGTTGCGGAAAATTGGCGTACTAACCAGTGGTGGCGATGCCCCTGGCATGAATGCCGCCATCCGAGCGGTGGTACATCAAGCGACTGTTCGTGAGCTACAGATTGTTGGTATTAAACATGGCTTTGAAGGACTACTGCGGGGCGAGTTTTTGGACATGACCTTAAGTTCGGTAGACGATATTATTCAGCATGGGGGCACAATCTTGCGCAGTGCCCGCAGTGATCGCTTTCGTACACAAAAAGGACAAGAGGAAGCAGTAGCCAACCTTATAAAAGCCAGCATCGACGCATTGGTAGTCATCGGCGGGGAAGGTAGTTATCGCGGTGGTGCGGCTCTCGCGGACCGAGGAGTTGCTGTTGTCGGCGTACCCGGTACTATCGACAACGATGTTCCCTGTACCGACTATACGATCGGTTTTGATACCGCGGTAAACACGGTGGTGGATGCCATGAACAAGATCCGTGATACCGCTAACGCTCATGAACGCACCTTTGTGGTAGAAGTTATGGGACGTGATTCAGGACACATTGCGCTTATGTCGGGGCTGGCCGGCGGGGCTGAGTCCATCCTTATTCCGGAAATAACATTTGACTTAGGGGATGTATGCCGTCGCTTAAATTGGAGTGCCGACCGGGGGAAGGTGCATAGTATAATTTTGGTAGCCGAAGGTGTAGCGTCGGCTTATGATATCGGTGAGGAGATTAAGAAACGGACAGGGTTCGATACCAGGGTATCAGTGTTGGGACACCTGCAACGTGGTGGTACGCCCACAGCTTTTGATCGGGTTTTAGCTAGCCGTTTAGGGGCCCAGGCGGTGGAGACCTTAGTACAAGGTCAGAACCGGGTAGCTATGTCGTACAATGCTGGACAAGTTGAGGTGGTACCTTTTGCCGAGGTGTTTGCAGGTACCAAGAGCATTGATCGTTCGCTGTACAATTTAGCGACGGTTATGGCCATGTAAAGCTACAATATAAAATAAGAAGGGCTGTTTACCCACACATGGTTGTGGGGTTCACAGCCTTTTTTTGTTACAAAATGAAATAATCCGATTCCCGTAGTTCTTCGATAAACTTGCGCGTTTCCTTGAGCATGTGGCGGATGGTGAAACGTGATGTAGGATCGTTATAGCGGCTAAGGAGGTTTTCCAGAAACCGAGCATACTCTAGCGCTAGATTCCGGGTCATGAGTACCAAGCGTCGTATCTCGGCGTTTAACAGCTCTGATGTTTGTCCCGGTAGAGTCAGGGCTTCGCGTAACCGTCGCACTGTTTGTTCCAGTGCACGCCACTTGCGCTCAAAGCGGAGCAAGGCTTCGCGGTCGTTCATGGTAAGCCCTGGTAAGGTGGCCCGTAGCAGTTGGCCATGCTCGCGTTGATCCCTGGTCCAGAATTCTAACTGTTGTAAAAAGGATTCGGGCGTTTGGCGCGGTAGGGGCTGGTTTTGTGGTGGGAGTGCCAGTTCCAGCAAACGTAATTTCTCGGCCAACTTGTGAGATTCTGTTAGTATATGATGCAGCAAAAGACTGTAGTCGGCTTCGGGATACACCATAAGAAGCTCGTTTAGAAGCGCTATAAAATCTCTATTTAGCTGCTGACCTTCCCGTACCACCGTCACTGCTTGAGCTAATACTTGTTCTTGCATTTCTGGGTTTTGCATCAGACGAAGCTCAATGTTTTCAATAGCGCTTTCCAAATTAGCAAATCTTCGCCGGAAAGAAGCAAGCTGCTCGGTATAAATTGGACGTAGTCGGGGTAGTACTGATAGCAGAATTTGGCCATGCTCACTTTGGTTATTAGCCCAAAATCTAACATCAGCTAGTAGGCTTTGTACTTTATTCGGGATGGGCAAAAGTATCCCTCCCTTCACAATTTGCTCAGGGCATTTTATGCATATTTTAGGGTGAGTGTGCACTGATCCTGTAACTAGGCTATAATTGAGGAAAGTAGTGGTAGAAAGTAATATTATGGGGGAGGCGAGTATAGTGGGGCAACCAAACAACATTTCTCTGGTAATCGGTGATGAGAAACAGTCGATTCCTGTAGGCACAACACTTCAGGAACTAAGTCGCCGCTTCCAACCGAAGCACAGTTCGACTATTGTAGCCGCCATGGTGAACGGTGAGATTAAAGAACTCACTGAGCCTCTGACCGAGGAAGCCGAAGTGAGATTCTTAGATTTGTCTTGTGATGATGGTCAGCGGATATATATACGGAGTCTTTCTTTCTTATTGATTCGCGCTGCCGCCGACATTCTTCCCGGGAGCCAAATTAGTGTCGAACACTCATTGGGAAATGGGCTCTATGTTGAACTTAGAGAATCAAGGCCTTTAGCACAAGAGGATGTACAGGCTCTCGAGCAGCGGATGCAGGAGCTAGCGGAGGCCAATTTACCGTTTAAGAAAGAGCAGATGCCCTTGGACCAGGCTGCGGATATTTTTCGCCGGCAGGGCCAAACAGACAAAGCCGAGCTTCTAAAGTATCGGAAGAAAGACTACCTAAATGTATATGAATTAGATGGTTTGTATGATTATTTCTTTGGTTATATGGTGCCTAGCACCGGCTTCTTGACTCAATTTACCCTTCATTTTTATTTGCCGGGCATGATTTTGATGTTTCCAAATCGTTCTAAACCCGAGGCGTTACCTGTTTATAAGGACCAACCTAAGCTGGCCACCATTTTTCGGGAATCTGAACGATGGGGAGATATCTTAGGAGTGGGGGATGTAGCCTCTCTAAATCGTATCCTTGCCAAGGGCCAGGGTTCGGAGCTAATTCGTATTGCGGAAGCTTTGCACGAGAAAAAGGTGGCCAAAATTGCCGATGAAATCACCGCTAACAGTGATCGGGTACGGTTGGTTTTTATTGCGGGACCTTCGTCTTCAGGCAAGACCACCTTTTGTCAACGTCTTTATATCCAGCTAAGAGTAAATGGCCTACGGCCGGTAACGATCTCTTTGGATGATTATTTTGTTAATCGCGAAGACACTCCCCGGGATGAAACAGGTGAGTACGATTTTGAAGCCTTAGAAGCCTTGGATTTGGAATTATTTAACCATCAATTGGTAAAACTAATCCAAGGCCTGGAGGTGGAAGTACCGGTCTTTGATTTTAATCTGGGGCGTCGTACTTGGGTCGGACGTAAGCTGAAAGCAGAACCGGGTCAACCGATAATAATAGAAGGCATTCATGGTCTTAATCCCAAGCTTACGCTCGGTATTCCCAAAGAGACACAATTTCGGGTCTATATTAGTGCCTTAACCCAACTAAACATTGACCGGCATAATCGTATTCCCACCACTGACAGTCGGTTGCTAAGGCGGATTGTTAGAGATAGTAAGTTTAGGTCTGCCGGAGCAGAAGAGACGATTTTGCGTTGGTCTTCTGTGCGCCGGGGCGAAGAGCGCAACATCTTTCCTTTTCAGGAAGAGGCTGATGTTATGTTTAACTCGGCGCTGGTATACGAGTTGGCGGCCATTAAGCATCAGGCCGAGGAGGTGCTGACTCGTGTCTTACCGGGTAGTCCGGCCTATCCGCAGGCTAAGATGCTGACTAAATTTCTAGCCTATTTCTTACCATTGTCTTCGGCAGATACGGAAGAGATTCCCCGCAATTCTATTTTACGGGAGTTTATTGGGATTTGACTTTTTCAGTTCTGGGGCTCTTGACTAGTTGAGGGAAATTGTGTATCATAAATCTTGGTTGTTAGCACTCCTCTTAGATGAGTGCTAAAAAGTACGAAAGGAGGGTCTCTTTTATGTTAAAACCACTTGGTGATAGGATTGTGGTAAAGACTATCACTGCTGAAGAGCGGACCAAGGGAGGTATTGTGTTACCCGATACGGCTAAAGAAAAACCCCAAGAGGGTGAAGTGATCGCCGTTGGGCCAGGCAGAATTTTGGACAATGGTCAGCGTCTGGCGCCTGAGGTCGCAGTTGGCGATCGGGTGATTTACGCCAAGTATGGTGGCACCGAGGTCAAGCTAGAAGACGTAGAGTATCTTATCTTAAGAGAAAGCGATGTTCTAGCTAAGGTGGAAAAATAATAGGAGGAGGGATTACTTAGATGGCTGGTAAACAGCTTGTTTATAAAGAAGAAGCACGTCATGCCCTAGAGCGCGGCGTAAGCGCTGTGGCCGATGCGGTCAAAGTTACCCTGGGGCCAAAAGGGCGCAGTGTGGTACTTAGCAGGAAGTTCGGTTCCCCGACCGTTACTAAAGACGGTGTTACCGTTGCCAAAGAGATTGAACTAAAAGACGCATTTGAGAACATGGGTGCTCAGCTTTGCCGAGAAGTTGCGTCTAAGACTAACGATGTAGCCGGTGACGGTACTACCACCGCTACCGTATTGGCTCAAGCCATTATGCGTGAAGGTATCAAAAACGTGGCTGCTGGTGCTAACCCCATCTTTTTGAAGAGGGGTATTGACAAGGCTGTAGCTGCCCTTACCGATGAGATCAAGACTAAGGCTATAGCGGTGGAAACCAAAGAAAGCATCACCCACGTGGCTTCTATTTCGGCTAACGATAGCGAAATTGGTGGATTAGTTGCCGATGCTATGGATAAAGTGGGCAAAGATGGTGTAATCACGGTTGAAGAGTCCAAGGGCCTAGCCACCACCGTAGAGATCGTGGAAGGCATGGAATTTGACCGCGGCTACATCTCGGCCTACTTTGTAACCGATGCAGAAACCATGGAAGCCGATCTAGAGGAGCCATACATTCTTTTGTTTGAGAAAAAGATCACCGCTATCAACGATATGCTGCCGTTACTGGAGAAAGTAGTTCGTACCAACAAGCCACTTCTTATCATTGCCGAGGATATCGAGGGTGAGGCTTTGGCCACCTTGGCACTTAACAGATTGCGCGGTACACTGCAGTGTGCAGCTGTCAAGGCCCCGGGCTTTGGTGATCGCCGTAAGGCTATGATGGAAGATATTGCTATTTTAACCGGCGGCAAGTTCATTTCTGAAGATCTGGGCACCAAGCTGGAAAACGTCGAGCTGGAAGATTTGGGCCAGGCCAAGAGAGTCAAGATTGGTAAAGAGAAGACCACCATTGTGGAAGGGTTTGGCAACAGTGACGATATCAAAGCTCGTGTGGCTCAGATCAAGAAACAGATCGACGAGACCGAGTCCGACTACGATCGCGAAAAACTACAAGAGCGGTTGGCTAAGCTGGCCGGCGGCGTAGCCGTAATTAAAGTCGGTGCAGCTACCGAGACAGAGCTAAAAGAGAAAAAGATGCGGGTAGAAGACGCTCTCAATGCTACCCGGGCTGCAGTAGAAGAGGGCATCGTGGCTGGCGGTGGCGTGGCTTTAGTAGATGCCATCAACGCCTTAGATTCCATCAATGCCTGTGGTGACGAAGTTGTTGGCGTAAACATTTTGCGGCGGGCGGTAGAAGAGCCCGTGCGCCAGATTGCGACCAACGCTGGCCTGGAAGGATCTATTGTGGTGAACAAGGTCAAGGAATCAGCCGCTGGTGTTGGTTTCAACGCTGTGACTGAGGAATATGTAGACATGGTAGAAGCTGGTATTGTAGACCCGGTTAAGGTAACCCGGTCCGCATTGGAGAATGCGGCCAGCATTGCATCCTTGCTTCTCACCACTGAGTGCCTGGTAGCTGAGCTTCCTGAGGAAGAGAAGCCAATGCCCAACATGCCGCCTGGAGGTATGGGTGGCATGGACTACTAATATAGTTTACAAAAAGGCTGCCGTAAGGCGGCCTTTTTGTGCTATTAGGAATAGGAAAGATCCCAGGACAGGATATTTTATTGTCAGCGGAGAATAGAGAAAATAAGACTAGATCTGGTTTGACTGATAACTGTCAGTAAAGGAGCTGATAACATGGGGAAGAAGAAGGAGATCCTGGGGATTGTTGGCGGTATGGGGCCAGCGGCTACAATTCAGTTCATGAATTTGGTGGTAGGCCTTACCCCGGCCAAAAGTGACCAAGATCATATTCGCATGCTGGTAGATATGAACCCGGCCATTCCTGATCGCACAGCATGTATTTTAGGACAAGGTCCATCGCCGGTACCAGAACTAGTAAAATCGGCCCAGCTGATAGAACAGGCCGGAGCTACCTTTTTAGTATTTCCCTGCAACACGGCCCACTATTTTGTGCCGCAAGTAGAGTCCCAGATAGGTATTCCCATACTTAATATGATCGAGCAAACAGCGGCCTATATAAAGGCTCAAGGAATTAAGAAAATAGTCCTCTTGGCCACCGACGGCACCTTGCAATCGCGTATTTATCAAAAGGCTCTTACCAATCAGGGTTTATCTTGTTTGGTACCGTTGGGCGATGTTCAGCAGGCGGTGATGAAAACCATCTATGATATCAAGGCTGGCTGTAGTATAGACACGGCAAAACAAAGTTTTGCTCCGGCTATAAGTTGGTCCAAAGCCCAAGGGGCGGAGGCGGTTATTGCTGGCTGCACCGAGTTGTCGCTAATTATGACAGAAGATACATATCAGGGGCTAAAAGTAGTAGATGCCATGAAGGTGGTGGCGTATAAGGTTCTAGAGCGCGTTCTTTAATAAAGCAAAATAATAAAGAATCTTAGAGTCTCGGACGGATCGGCGGAGGGTTTGTCCGCCTTTTTTCTTTGGTTCCTTGTGCCCTAAGTGGTATAATGGGGCCATCTAAGAAAGGATGACGGCTATGATCATTGGAGCTCATTTATCTATCGGAAAGGGGTATCCAACCGCGGCCCGACAGGCAGCGCGGCTTCAATTGGACGGATTTCAGTACTTTACCCGCAACCCTCGTGGTAGTTCAGTTAGGGCTCTGCCAGAAGCCGAGGTAAAACAATTTCGTCAGCTAGTCCAAGAGATGGGATTGGTGAATTTGGCTCACCTACCTTATACGGTGAATTTAGGCAGTACTGAGCCGCGCAAACAAGAATTTGCCATTATGGTGGTTAAGCACGATATGGAGCGGGCGTCGGCTTTAGGGACACCGTTTGTGGTGGCTCATCCGGGACATTTTGGTGACGATGGGGTTGAAGCAGGGCTCAGGCAGGTGGCAACTACTCTTCAGGCAGCATTAGATGGCTTGTCCACCGATACTGTTTTTTGTTTAGAGGTTATGGCTGGGCAAAGCCGGGAAATAGGCGGTCGTTTAGAAGAGCTGGCCGAAATAATCAGGTTAGTAGATGATAAAGTTGAAATTGGGGTTGGTCTCGATTCGGCGCACTTGTTTGCTGCCGGGTGGGATATACGCACCAGTGCAGGAATAGATAAGTTAGTAGCAGCTATTGATGCTGCTTTTGGGTGGGATCGGGTAAAAGTAATGCATCTTAACGATTCCAAAATGCCCTTAGGTAGCCGCCGTGACCGGCATGCACTTATTGGCCAGGGGGAAATAGGTCTAGAGGGGATTAAGGCGATGGTAAATCATCCCTATTTGAGTCAGTTACCAATGTACTTAGAAACGCCAGTAGATGATTACAAGCAGTATCAACAAGAAGCCAATTTAGTACGGGAATTGATAGTGAATTAGGATATAAATGGTGCTGGTGGGTAAAATAGGTATGAGAAGTTAGCGGAGGTAATCTTATGCCGGAAATCAAGCATGCGGTACTACACAGCTGGGCAGACACCAAAGGGATGCTGCCCTTACTTTTTCTTCTATTTTTAGCTCTGGAGTTTTTTCAGCATCGTCACGGAGAAAAGCTAGGAGTGTTGCTACGTCGCGCCGGGATGCTAGGGCCGCTCATTGGGGCAGCCTTAGGGATTGTTCCCCAGTGTGGCTTTTCGGTAGTGGCGAGCTTACTGTACCTGCAAGGCTATATTACTCCCGGTACCTTACTAGCTGTGTTCTTGGCGACATCCGATGAAGCCGTGCCCGTTATGCTGGCACAGCCGGATAAGCTGGGGTTTGTTGCACCGCTATTAGTAGTGAAACTGATTCTAGGCATAAGCGGCGGCTATTTTACCGACCTGATACTACTGCCTAGGCGGCTCGATTTTGCTTTGCCCGGCTGGACGCCGGGTCATACTACGGGCGACCATGCTCATCCTGAGCTGCCGGGAGAGATAATCCATCATGCTTCCTTGCAGACGGCTCAAATATACACCTTTGCCTTTGTAGCTACAGCGGCCCTTATCTATGGTACCGAACGGTTAGGGTTTGATAGTATGGCCAAGTTACTTTTGGCCGGTAGCCCCTGGCAGATACCCCTGGCAGCCGTTATCGGACTTGTTCCCAATTGCGTGGTTTCTGTGGTTATAACACAGTTGTACTTAGAAGGAGCTCTGAGCTTTGGCGCCACTGTCGCCGGACTGGCCTCCACTGCTGGGCTGGGCTTGCTTGTTCTCTTTCGGCATAACCGTAGCTGGCTAGATACCGTTCGCTTAGTAGGCCTGCTACTGGGATTTGCCTTAATAGCAGGTGTGATATTGTCAGTGTAGGGCTTGATAATAAGCAACAGGATGAAATAATAAATGAAATAATAAAAACTGAAGTCACCTCGGTGGCTCCAGTTTTTATTGTTTTTGCGGCTTAAAGATTTGTACAATGTTTTTAAGCAGCAACTCGTTTGGCCGTGGCTTTTTGCCAGAAGTAGACAATAGCTAGTGCAGATAAGCCAATTATATCGGAGGTGTAACCGGGAACAATTAAGCCCAAGGCGGCGGCAAAGAGAATAAAGCGCTGTAGTAAATTGAGTTTAGCCAAGAGGAAGTTTTGCACGGCTGCACCCAGGGCCACAACACCGATAATGGCGGTGATGCAGGCCATTATTATCTCTATATGACTTCCGCCCATCATGAGTAGGACTGGGGAGTATACAAAGATATACGGAATAATAAACCCAGCCAAAGCTAGTCGGAATGCAGCCCAACCAACCTGGGAAGGATTGGCTCCGGCGATGCCGGCACCGGTGTAGGCGGCGAGAGCTACCGGAGGAGTAAGGTTAGACAGAGCCGCGAAGTAGAACACAAACATATGAGCTGGTAGCGGTTCAATTCCAAGCTTAATCAAGGCCGGGGCGGCAATGGTGGCCGCGACGATGTAACAAGCGGTGGTCGGTAATCCCATGCCTAAAATAATACTTACCATCATGGCCAGGAGAAAAGTAAGAAATACGTTGCCGCCAGCGAGAGAAATAATGTTGTCACCCACCATTAATCCTAATCCAGTCAGGCTGGTAATGCCGATAATGTTCCCAACAACAGCGCAGGCCAGGCCAACGCCCACTGAACCACGGGCTCCAGCCTCAAGGGCGTTTAGAAATCCAGTAAAAGTTAAGCGAGTTTCCTTGTGTAACCAACTGGTGATAATGGTGGTTATAATTCCATAAAAAGCAGCGTAAAGTGGTGTCCTACCAGACAGCAGAAAGTACACAATGACAATAAGAGGAATAACTAGGTGGCCGCGGGTACGCACTATCTTTTTCATGTTGGGCAGTTGCTCCTTGGGTAGTCCCACCAGCCCTGTCTTAATAGCTTCGATATGCACCATGACAAATACAGCCAGGTAATAAAGTAGAGCTGGCATAAGAGCGGCAATCATAATTTGGCTGTAACGTATTCCCAAGAATTCTGCCATGACAAAGGCAGCTGCGCCCATAACAGGCGGCATGATCTGACCGCCAGTGGAGGCAACAGCTTCTACTGCTCCAGCAAAGGTAGGTTTATAGCCGACGCTTTTCATTAGGGGAATGGTAAATGCACCAGTGGTAGCTACATTAGCAACGGCACTGCCGTTAATAGTGCCAAGCAGGCCGCTGGCTACGATGGCAACCTTGCCTGGTCCACCTGGTGAACGTCCAGCCACAGCCATGGAAAACTTATTGATAAAGTCGGCCATACCGGTTTCTCCTAGAAAAGCACCAAACAGAATGAATAAAAAGATATAGGTTGCCGAGACGCCAAGTGCAATACCAAAGATTCCTTCAGATGATAGATACAGGTGATAGACTATACGCTTGAAAGTAAAACCTGTGTGGCCAAGAAGACCGGGAAGTCTGTCGCCGAAAAGGCCATATAGCCAAAAAACTAGTGCTAACAGAGGAAGTTCCTTCCCGATTGTTCGGCGAGCAGCTTCCAGTAGGGCTATAATGGTAATTACGCCAAATGTATAATCCCAGAAGTTGGCCGTACCACGGATGTTAAAGGCGTCAAAGAACAGAACAAGATAAATAGTACCGGCTGCGCCAAGTAACAACCAAACAAAGTCCAAAAAGGTAGGACGATCTTTGGAAGATTTATCTGTTGCTGGATACAAAAGAAAAGCTAAGGTCATCAAAAAAGCTAGATGGATACCGCGTTGTTTCATAGCCATGAGGGCTCCGAAACCAGCGGTATATAAATGAAAAAGTGACATGCCTACGGCAACAATGCTTACGACTTTGGCCCAGAAACCAGTGTATTTACGAAAACGTGACTCCGTGTCAAATTTCTCGAGCATCTCGTCGGCTATGGCTGATGCTGTTGTTTCTATAACAGGATTTGTTTTGTTAAGGTCAGGCATATAATCACACCTTTCGTTTCCATACCCACCGATATCACAGTTGTAAATCAAGGAGGGGGACTAGCCCCCTCGCTGTTCATAACAAAATGATGGTAATGATGGTTATAAGTTTAAGAGAGTTTTTATTCGGTTGGTACATTATCCAGATTAAGGCCTTGTTCCTTAAAGTACTTAATGGAGCCAGGATGAAGGGGTATAATCATGCCGTCTAGAGCAGTATCTAGTGTAGTATCCTTGGCTGCCTGGTGACCGGCCACTAGATCATCGTGGTAATCGTAGACAACCTTTGTAAGATCGTAAACTAGATCTTCTGGCAGGTCTTCTCGTACGATCAGCATGTTGGAGACGGCAACGGTCTTAATGTCTTTATCTTGATTTGGGTAGGTTCCAGCTGGAACAGTAATTTCAAAGTACCAGGGAAATTCCTCACTAATTTTTGCAATCTTGTCATCTTCAAGAGGAATTAAATCAGCTTGGCCCGACGCCAAGATATCCATAACCGATGCGGTAGGTATGCCACCGGCAATAAGGATGGCATCAGTGTGGCCGTCTTTGAGCAAATCAACAGCTTCGTTATACCCGACAAAGTCTGCACTAACATTGGTTTCGCCTTTGTCCTTCATATAATTGAGGCCGTAAACACTTAAGATTTCCCGGCCATTTATTTCTGTAGCGCTAGCTACTTGGCCAGGAACGAATCTCTTACCGTTAAGGTCGGCAACTGAATTAATGCCTGCACCTTTCCGTACCACCATGTGCATGACGTTGGGATAAAGTGCCAGCATTCCACGGATGGATGTGACGGCTTTACCTTCGTAGGTGCCGGTGCCATTATAGGCATAATAGGCAATTCCGTTTTGACCAAAAGCAATATCGGCTTCTTTGTTTTGCATAAGTTCTATATTCTGCGGTGTTCCAGCTGTAGATTGGGCTGCAGCTTTAACTCCAGGAATGTTCTTGCTCCAAATCTGAGCCAAAGCATTCCCCATAGGATAATAGACACCGCCAGTGGTGGCCGTAGCAACATTCAACTTGTATTCTTGCTGCTTTTCTCCATTGGTGGGTGGAGCATCAGATTTTCCGCCGGAGCAACCAGCTAACACGGCTATTACCAGAACCATTGCCAAGATGGTTACCAACCTTCTTGGTTTCGTACTTGTCAACATTTGTAAGCCCCCTCAAAATAAGGATAAGTTGATAAATTCCTTAGTTATGTGACAACTTTGCCATATATGCACCTCCTTGGTTGTGCAGATCCAAAAACATTGTATACATGTTTACCGGTATACAAGTATTCTATGTCAATGGTATTATTCCTTCTTGCAACGGCAATAAAATTGAAGAAAGTTGATTTTTTTTGCTGCTGCCATTTCAAGTGCAGGAAGAATAAAACAACTCGTCGAATCTGACGTTAAAGAAGGAGTGACAATTAACGATGGCTGTTGATGCTCAAGCCCGGGAATATTGGACTTATAACATGGGTACTCTCAAAGAGGAAAATTGTGGTTTATCTTCAAGGAAGAGGTGATTTAGATGCGTGGGTTAATAGTGGATAAACTCCATCCAGTCGTAGAAGAAATACTAGGCAAGCACATGTCACTGGATTATAAGATCTTTGTTAGCAAGGAAGAGTTGGTTCAGGTGATCGGGAAATATGAAGTACTTATTATGCGGGTGGACCCGGTAATTAATCGTAATATTTTAGATCATGCCAGTAAATTACTAGTGATTGGTGTGGGATCAGCCGGATTAAACCATATTGATATGGAATATGCTAGGACTAAAGGAATTAGAATAGTAAATGCTCCAGCGATGAATGCGGAATCAGTAGCTGAACTTACTATGGGTCGGATTATTGACCTGATGCGCCATGTCCCTCAAGCTAACTACAATCTAAAAAAGAAGGGTATCTGGGATAAATATCGTTATCTTGGTCATGAGCTACAAGGAAAAACTTTGGGCCTAGTTGCACTAGGCCGGATTGGGGCTCGGGTGGCAGAACTGGCGTCGGCCTTTGGGATGAACATATTGGCTTTCGACCCTTTTCTTAGCCATGAGCAAGTAGCTGAGCGAGGGGCTAAGCCTGTTACCTTGGAAGAGTTATTTTGCCAAAGCGATGTCATCAGTCTCCATGCACCGCTGACCGAAGCCACAAGGCACATGATAAATAGGGATGCTTTGTCTAAGATGAAACAGGGAAGTTACTTACTTAACATGGCCAGAGGGGAATTGGTGGATGAGGAGGCCCTTTACGAAGCTCTTAAAGAAGGTAAGTTAGCCGGAGCCGGCGGGGATGTTATGGAAAAGGAACCGTGCACAATATCGCCGCTGTATGAACTGGATAACTTCATCATTACTCCTCATATCGGTGCCCAAACTGAAGAAGCCCAGTACCGTGCAGGGAAACATATGAGTGAGCGTGTGCTTAAGGCTTTAGGAATGTTGAATTAAGAGGGATTCCAAAAGAATTCGGATAACTTTTTTCGAGTTCTTCTTGTATGGTCCCAAAATATACCCCACTTGGAAGGAAAATCATTCATTGGGGCAGAATACTGTTCTAGAAGGGACTAACTTAGTTCTTAGGTATAAGAAGTAATCGGTTATTGGGGGGTAGGGGCTCATGTTGGTAAGTGTAATTTTATCTTACCTTCTGGGGTCTGTTCCCAGCGGGGTAATCGCCGGTAAGGTAAAGGGTAAGAATATTAGGCGTCTCGGTAGCGGGAATATCGGTACGGCCAATGCAGCTCGTGTTTTGGGGATGCCGATGGCTCTAGCCGTGCTATTTAGCGATGCACTGAAAGGTTTTTTGGCAGTATACTTAGGGTGGTGGTTGGGAGGAACATCAACCGCTGCTGTGCTGGCGGCGATAGCAGCTATTTGTGGCCACAACTGGTCGCTGTTTTTAGGCTTCAAGGGTGGTAAAGGGGTGGCTACATCTTTTGGTGCTTGCCTGGCTTTGTCGCCAGCATGGGCTTTGTCGTTGGCTGCTATTTGGGCAGTAGTGGTGGCGGTTACTCGTTATTCATCTGTCGGGTCACTTCTAGCGGCGGGTGCAGCACCGATTATTGCTGTTGTTTTACGTCTTGGATGGAGCGTATTTTTCTTTGGCTTAGTTGGTGGCATCTTGGTGATTTATCGACACCAGGGGAACATCAAGCGTTTAAGGTCAGGTACGGAACTGCGAATAGGGGATCGTTTCTAAACCATGGATTTGGGGATAGCATTATGGATTTAACAGACTATATTGAGACTAACCCTATAATTGCGGCGGTGCGCAACATGGGCGATTTGAAATCTGCCTTATTATCCACAGTACGGGCAGTGTTTCTTCTTACCGGAGACGTTAACATGGTGGGTGAAGCGGTGCGCCTAGCCCACCGGTCGGATAAAGGGATCTATCTTCATTTGGATTTACTAGAGGGCCTAGGCCGAGATAAGGCGGCAGTGCATTTTTTGGCTCAAGAAGTACAACCGGACGGAATTATTACCACTCGCAGCCATCTTGCTCTGGCGGCCAAGTCGGTTGGGCTATATACAATTCAACGTATCTTTATTTTGGATTCATTATCAATCAAAACCGGAGTCGCCAGTGTACAAGCTACGCAGCCGGATGCGGTGGAATGTTTACCTGGAATATTACCGTGTGTTTTTGGCGACCTGACCAAGCAGCTCGAGCTGCCTATTATTGCCGGCGGTTTGCTTGAATATCCGGATGAGATGCAAGCAGTGCTTAATGCGGGGGTTAAGGCGGTATCGGTTAGCAAAAAGAGTTTTTGGAATTTATTCCAAAATAAAGAGGAATTTTTCAAGTCGTATCGAATACCTTTGTAGTGGAGGCTTGTTTACCTTCTAAATTTACGCGGCAAGTTGATTAGCCTTATTTAGCAAAAGTGAATATTTGGGACGGAGATATGGAGAAAGTCCTATCCTTGGTTCATTGTACTAAATGGGCCTTGGGTAGGATTTTTGCTATCTCCGGAAAAGAGTGGGAAGGGGAGGTGGTGGTGTACCAAAATTTGTGAGTGGGTGTTTTGAGGAACAAAAAGTAAAAATTGACTAAGGGAGGTAGTAGGGATGGCTAAATACATTTTGGCGCTTGACCAGGGGACTACCAGTTCGCGGGCGATTGTATTTGACCATGATGGCAATAATGTGGCTATGGTTAACAAGGAGTTTCCACAAATTTATCCTCAGCCAGGTTGGGTGTAGCAGTAAAAGATGATATAGAAAACGCTGGCGCTATTTGGGTAGATCAACCGGTGGTAGTTGATGCTAATCTAGTTACTTCTCGCAGACCAGCTGATTTATCGTATTTTTGCCGAGCGTTCATTGCTGCATTTGGGCGGGAATAGAATCATGGTTGGGCTTGTAGTAGTGTCGCATTCAGCCTTATTAGCGAAAGGGACAAGATAATTGGCGAGCCAAATGGCACCTGGAGTTGCCATAGCGGCTATAGGCTATCGATGCCGCTCATCGGACAGGAATCGAAGCACCTCGTCTATGAGGGCGGCCAATGAGTTAGCTAAGAAGCGCTAGATTTGTCGTTGGGGGAAGAAGTGCGAGCGCTTCTTGTTCATTCTTGACTTTGGTAGAAGGCTTGCCATTTGGCCAAGATGTTGGGGTTAGAATCGAAAAAAGTGAGTAGTCGCCTTAGTCCGGTTACTGCAGCTGGGCTAATATTATGTTCAATTTTCTCTGTATCTTCTAGGACATCTTCTAATCCCAGCAGCCGTAAGAAATCTTCTAGTATTAGGTGGCGGTTAAGTAGATAAGCCCCCCGTTTTGAACCTTTTTCAGTGAGTCGTATAATACCGTATTTTTCATAATCCAGCCAATTTCTTTCGGCTAATCGTTGTATCATATTGGATGCCGATGGCGGTTGGACATTTAAAGCGGAAGCTAGTTCTAAGACACGAGTATAGCCACTATCCTTGGACAAGCGGTAGATCATTTCCAGATAGTCTTCCATACTGGGAGTTAAGTTTTCCCAGCGCCGCGTGTTTTTTAGATGGTAACCACGGAAGGTGTAGAAATCATTTTTTTTGTCCATGATATAACCCCTTTCTACCGTCGGGGTGAGTTGTTCTTATCTTTAAAATACTCGAGGGTTCTTAGGGGCAGAACAAAAGTGCAGTATAGTAAGCTGCCGAATTAAAACAGTAAGTTTAGAATGAAAAGCACAGCGGACGCTAAAGTGAGTGGCATCAGAAATGCCACAGCTGTCCACAGTTTGCTTCCTGTCTCTTTTAGAATGGTCCATAAGGTTGTGCTACAGGGAAAATGGAGAAGAGAGAAGAGCATCACTAAGACAGTTGTCTTTGCCGTCCAGCCATGGGCGACTAATAACTGCTGCAGCCCAGATAGGCTGTCGGGCCAAAGCAAGGCACCTTCTGCTAGATAGCCCATAACTATTATGGGGAGGACAATTTCGTTAGCTGGCAGGCCTAAGAAAAAGGCTAGTAGAATAATCCCATCTAGCCCGAGAAGACGAGCAACGCCGTCTAAATGAGCAGCAGCTAGGCTGAGTAGACTTCCAGAACCAAAATTGGTGTTGGCCAGTAGCCAGGTTATTGCTCCAGCCGGAGCTGCCCAGACAACGGCTCTCATTAGCACATGAATTGTACGGTCGAAGATGGATCGAACAATAATGCGTCCCACTTGTGGCGGCCGGTACGGAGGCAGTTCCAGTATGAAAGCGGATGGGACACCTTTTAATATGGTATGCGTCAGCAGCCAAGTTATAATAAAGGTTGCGGTGATACCGATCAGAACCATGCCTACCACAGTGAACGGGGCTAGTATGTTGGAGCCAAAGCTATGGTAAGCGCTGCTTAAGAAGATGCTGCTTAGGGCAAAGAAAGTAGGGAAGCGGCCGTTACAGGGGACGAAGGTGTTGGTTAAGATGGCCACTAATCGTTCACGGGGGGAATCGATGATCCGGCAGGCGATAACACCGGCCGCATTACAGCCAAAACCCATGCACATGGTGAGAGCTTGTTTGCCATGTCCGCCGGCTTTTTGAAACAGGCGATCCAGATTAAAAGCGACGCGGGGCAGATACCCTAGGTCTTCCAGCAAAGTAAAGAGGGGAAAAAATATAGCCATTGGTGGGAGCATAACAGCGATTACCCAACCGGTAGAGCGATAAATACCAAGAACAAAAAACCCGTGCAGCCATAGAGGGACATTAAGCTTTATACATAAGGTTGTGAGCACGTCTTCTCCGGCGTTAAAAAGAGTAGACAAAAGCTCCGAGGGGTAGTTTGCGCCTTCTAGCGTTATCCAAAATACCGTTGCTAAGAGCATCAGTATTACTGGGAAGCCAAATAAGGGGGAAGTAAGCATCTGATCCAGGCGTTCTTGCCAGGTGATTTTAGGGCCAGGCAGTTTCTTAACCGAATTTTTGGCTATAGTTTGGGCTGTGTCAAAGATGCTGCGGACTATTTGATCGTGAGTGGGAGAGGGCATGCCGAGCGCCCTCTGGCGGGCTTTGTGTAAGGCGGCTTTCTGCTTAGGATTTAGCTCAGCCATGGGGCTACCTTCTTTGTAACATGGTTAGAAATAGATATGCTACTGGCTAACGGATCCTCTTTTCCAGCTACGAAGCGTTGTAGCAGCATATCATCTCTTTCCAGTAGTCTTAATGCCAGCCAGCGGGGAGAAAATTGTGGTGCTAGTGTTGTTAATTCGGAGGCTATAATTTTGAGGGACGTTTCTATGTCAGTGTTGTAATAGACCGAGCGAGGAGAGGTGGCAATATGCCCGTGGGCAATGTCGAAGACGGCGTCCTTTAACACTGACAGTCCCTCACCGGCACGAGCGATGCACGGTATAGCAGGTACCCCTAATTCAAGTGCTAACCGATCGGTATCCACGGCTAATCGTTTGCGGTGGGCTTCATCCATTAAATTTACGCACACTACGGTCCTTGGGGTAATCTCTAGTACCTGAAGTACCAGATTTAGATTACGTTCTAAGGAGCAGGCGTCAACAACTACTACTGTAACGTCAGGGGCATTAAACAGGATAAAATCCCGTGCTACTTCTTCATCAGGCGAATTGGCGAACAGCGAGTAGGTGCCAGGCAGATCCACTA